>JBDKUD010000058.1:0-18490 GCA_039679805.1 Syntrophomonas sp.
CTTATAATTAACTGTCGGGGAGGTTGTTATACCCAATGCCTTGTGCTTTTTGAAAGAACTTCTACGACAAACTTTCCTTTTCCACAATAGTTATGGGAAACGGTAGATGAGCGAGAACTTTTTCAACCTCGGGACAAGTATCAGGTGTTACCCTGATTACAACCCTCCCTTTAATCGGGTCAAGGGTAGAGAGTATTCCCAGGTTGTCAAAAGACTCAATTAGCTTGCCAAGCATATTAATCTTATCCGGTGCTACCACCGCATATATTTCATTCTTAATCTGGCTCACGCCCTTCTTAATATGGAATATTCGGGTACAGTTTTTTCCAGAGGTACAAACACCCTCTGCAGCGGGTGGCGGGCCCGGTCAATCTCATTTCCTTCTTCATCATAAAGGTTGGTTAGAGTGACCTTTTGAATCTGGCCGCCAGGTATAAGCAACTCCAGGTCATCCCCCGGTCCAAAATTAGCTCGCTGTTCAACTTCGGCCAATTTTCGATCATGGTGATATGCCTTTATCACTCCGCAGAAATCAGCCCGACCTGCCTGATCCTCTTTATTAATATCCTGAATTTCAGATGATTCACCTTCCATAAAGCCGTTGGTAAATGGTCGGGTGGCCGTGCTATGCAGCTCCTCCATCCATCCTGAAAGCTGATTATCATCATAAGGCAGGTGATTATCGTTATAAGCATCTATAGCCTGCCGGTAGACACTGGCTACACTGGCTACATAGAGTGGACTTTTCATCCGCCCCTCAACTTTAAACGCATCTATTCCTATTTCTATTAAGCGAGGTATATATTCCAAGAGACATAAATCACGGGAGTTAAATATATAACTGCCTTGTTCATCCTCTTCTACCGGGAAAAATTGGCCCGGCCGTTTTTCCTCCATTACAGCATAGCGGTAACGGCAGGGATGGGCACATTCCCCCCGGTTGGCGCTTCTTCCGCTCATATAGTGAGATAACAGGCATCTTCCGGAGTAGGAAACGCACATGGCTCCATGGACAAAAACTTCCAATTCAACATTTACTCGCTCTTTAATCTGCTGCATTTCGTCCAGGGTAACTTCCCGGGCTAAAACTATCCTTTTAGCCCCCATATCCTGGTAGAAGGCAGCGGCAGCATAATTGGTAACATTGGCCTGGGTACTAACAGTTATAGGTATCGCCGATGCATATTGCCGGGCCAGTTTCATTATCCCGGGATCAGAAATGATTAGTGCATCAACTCCTAGTTGGCTTAAGCTCTCCAGATAGGCCGGCAGAGTTCGAAGTTCATCATTATGGGCTAATATATTTACAGTAACAGATATCTTTTTTCCCTGGCTGTGGGCAAAATCCAAGCCCAGCTGCATCTCTTCCAGGGTAAAATTACCTGCAAAAGCACGAAGACTGAATTGTTTACCTCCCAGATAAACTGCATCAGCCCCGAATAAGATAGCAGTCTTCAGTTTTTCCAAATCCCCCGCTGGAAGAACCAGTTCAGGCATGTCTTTCACCACCAAATATTAATATAATTCAACGCAGATTCGCTTCGCTCATACACAGATTTTTATAGGATTAACGCAGATTTTATTAAATTAATTACCCCCGCACATGCCCGCATGGCACAAACATCAATGAACATTTAGTATTTGTCCTTTATTTACCCAGCAAAAAAATCTGTGTCCTTCCAACTTAATCTGTGTCCCTCTGTGTTGAATTTTCGTACTAACCTTCTACTTTATATACTTCGCTTTGGCTTGCAGGTGTTCGGCATAGGTACGGGAAAAATAATGGCTGCCGTCACCTTTAGCCACATAATAATAATAAGAATGTTTAGCTGGGTTAAGGGCCGCCTCAATGGCAGCTTTCCCTGGACAGGCAATCGGACCCGGAGGTAACCCGCTGTATTTATACGTATTATATGGTGAATCAACCTTAAGGTCCTGATAGGTAACCGTATTTTTATTTCCTCCCAAGCAATATACTACAGTTGCGTCAATCTGTAGCGGCATACCTGATTTTAGCCGATTCTGTATTACCCCCGAAATGGTTTTTCGTTCCGAGCCCAGTCTGGCTTCTTTCTCAATCATTGAAGCCAGTGTTATAGTCTGGTACATATCTATGTTCTTCGCCTGGGCTTGCCCGGCAAAATTCGTATTCCATACTTTATCAAAGTTCTTTAACATTTTATTTAAAATTTCTTCGGCAGTAGGTTTCTCAGAAATGGAATAAGTATCCGGGAAAAGAAAACCTTCCAGACCATGGCTCTTCCCAGCTGCATCTAAGAATTCATAACTATAATCTTTTTGTATGGCCTGTTGCCACTGTTCAGTGCTGCAAATTTTTCGTTTTACCAGCAGTTCCCCAATCTGTTTTACTGTGTAGCCTTCCGGAATCGTAAGCGTCAAACTTACTGTTTTTCCCTGTGTAATAGTAAGGACAATTTCTTGCAGTGACTGACTGCGGCTAAACTGGAAATGTCCGGCCTTTAACTGGTTGTCCAAATTATTTCGGCGGCAATAACTAGAAAAAATTGATTCGCTGCGGATTAGATTATGTTGTTTCAACACAGACGCAATCTGCCGTGCATTGCTAGCGGCCGGGATCACTACGTCAACAGATTGCTTGTCCTGTGGATCGACTGGCAGCATCTGATGGTTGAGATATGATTGGTAGGCCGAAAACAATAAAATAATTGCTAAAAAACCCAATGCAGTTATATAAACTTTGGGCTTTACCTTTCTCAATTCAATTTCACTCATTTCTGACCCCCGGTTCATCGATTGATTTGGTTTTTATTCTGTAACAACCCCGTCCGGTGACGGCGCCACTGGTGGTTGATTAATATTATCAGGTGGTATTTCTACCGGTAACGGATTTGGTTCCGGAGTCGGCGGAGTAACAGGTGGTTGAACCACTGGCGGGCCCACATGCACCAGTTTATTCAAAGGCTGATAATTATCCCGGGCCAGTTGTTCTCTTCGAACCACTTTGCCATTTATGTCATAGAAGGTCCTAAAAGATCTTACTATATATCCAGGCATACCTTTATGTTCTACTTTTTGTGTTCCTGGTTGAAGTGTAGGATCAAGTTCCTCCACCGTCTGGAAATCTTTAACCTGGTCGACAACACTGTCTAATTGAATTTTCTGTTTAAAAGCCAGATGTCCATAAATATTTATGGTTAATCTTCCGCCTGAGACTATTGCTCTTATATACACCGGGTAGCCGGTATTATTCTTGAAACGGAAATCCTGGCTTCCATAAGCAACAGTAGCATCACGTCCCAGTGGAACATAAGCTACTGACAAAGCGTGATTATGGCGTTCAACCATGTTTAGCCCTGCTAACAAGCAAGCATTATACAAAGTTGAAGATACCTGGCATACTCCGCCCCCCAGGCCCGGTTCAAACTTTCCATTTACTATCACCATAGCATCACGGTAACCTTTGGCAGCAATTCGTTCTCCAACCGTATTATTAAAAGAGAAAACCCCATTCGGGGCTACTGCGCTGGCGTTAATGGCTGCAGCCGCTGTATTGAGATTATGAGAACGGTCAACCTCCTGGGGGTTAAACCAGGTAGAGAATTCAGAAAGTTGACCCATGCTTCTTAAAACCTTTTCATCCACCACCGGGTACCGGTCTTTTACAGATATTAATATCTTAAAAGGCTGCTTTACATCTTCCCATCTTTGGGGCAATTGACTAAGTGTGGGGCCGCGGGCAATTATCTTTCCCGGCTGCCCGGGTATCACTATTAAACCCCTCTGCCGGTCTATCTCCAGTCGAGCGTTTTTACATTCTACCTGCAAATATTTGCTCCATTCGGCTACCATGGTATTGATAGCTTTCGCATTGTATTTAATATTTATAGGATACGCCACTTCCTGAGAGCCATCCAAGTTCATAATCTTTGCGGTCCAGCTGCGTTTATGTTCCTGATTCAATATATCTTTAACCAGTTGAGGTACATCAGCAGGCTGACATAGGTTGCCAAGTTTGGTTTTATAAAGATAATCATCTTTATAAAACACTACCTCGGCAGCACCGTCTTTATCAATCAGCTTTTGAACTGCCCCAGCGGCCTGGTCGGTATTCAGCCCCGCAACGGATAAACCGGCAATCTTAACCCCGGGCAAAAATTCAGACTGGTTAAATATTTGAAAAAAATATATTAGCAAAGCAACAGTTGAACCACATAACAAAAAAGAAACATAAATTGCAGCTAATTTCAATTTATCCCTGGTCAACGCCCAACCCCCAAAAACTTACCCAACTTTACCATTTCTTTAATTATATATTATAATGCATATATTCATTACATGCTAAAAAATCGCAAGAAAAAAGAAGCCTATGATGGCTTCTTTCCTAATCTATTATACTTCTTCGCTGTCGACCAGTTCCTGCCAGGCGTCAGCTACTTTTTCCCATTCCTCATCATTATCAATATCACTCAGGAATTCGTTGCCTTCTTCATCAAATACAACCTTAAGTATCACTACCTCGGCTTCACAATCATCCAGTTCCTCTTCACAGCCACATTCACATTCACAGTCATCTAAAGGTATAAGCACACGATATTTGGCATCCTCTATTTCCATCTCGGCCAGCAGTTCAAATTCATGTTCTGCTCCCTCATCATCTACCAGCACCAGTACTGGAAATTCTTCATCAAAGACTTCTTCGTTACTCAAAAAATCCACCTCTTTCTTATAGCTAAAGCCATTCTAATATTTACCTCTTGCTTTGTCAATTAAAGGATTAGGTGCGATTAAGACGATCCAAATATCCTTGTAGAATGTTTATGGCAGCCATCTTATCAATAACCTTTTTCCTCTTCTGACGTGAGACATCGGCCTCTATTAGAATCCTTTCCGCCCCCCTGGTAGACAGTCTCTCATCCCAAAAATCAAGCGGAAGCTGCAGACAATCCTGTAAATTCGCCGCAAAATCTCTGATTTCCAATGCCTTGGGGCCTTCAGTTCCGTTCATATTGCGGGGCAAGCCTACAATTACTTTTTCCACTTCATACTGATTGCAGATTTCTTTAATTTTTTCTAAATCAGCATGGAAATTGGTTCGGTGCAAAACTGAATGACCTTGGGCGGTCCACCCCAGCGGGTCACTTAGGGCTATTCCTATTCTTTTTTCGCCCACGTCTAAGCCAATTATTCTCATAAATACTTCTCCCTATACTATTTTGATGCAAAAATCGTTGCAGTACCGGGCACAATACCCGCATAAAATACATTTAGAACCATCTACAGCAACTGCTTCACCCTGTAAACTTAAGGCTCCATATCTACAATGTTCTGTACAACTGCCGCATCCCTGGCACCACTCCTCAATTAGCAACCTGCGGGGCTGCCGCCGAACTCGTTTTTCCAGTTCGGAATCGCGTCTGCCCTCCGCCCAGGAAATATTTAAGTCAACTTCTTCCTTGCTCTGCATCCCCACTGCCATGCTGTGTATAGTATTTAACTCATGAACAAACTGAAATGATTCATAAGCTTCACCAATTAGGTTTCCTCCGCCTAATGCTTTCATAGCATATATACCTTTGCCACAATGACAAGCATAGCTAATGGCAGCCAGCATTTCATCCCTGGAGCCATCCATAATACCCAGGCCCCGACGGTTTATAAGCGGGTGAATGACTTCTATTTCCGCTGCCCGGGCCCCTGCCAGAACCCCCTGAACAGAATGAGTGGAAAGACCTATAGCCCGTACTATCCCTTTGTGGCGGGCCTCCACCAGATATTGCATTGCTTCCCGGTGTCCTTTGAGTGTTAATTCACTCTCCTGTTCATGCAACATAAAAATATCTATATACTTGATCCCCATCTCATCCAGGGCTTCTTCAACGCTGTCTCTCATGCCGGAATAAGTATAATCATAAGATTTAGTGGTAATAACCGGCCTGATACCGCTGTCTTCTACAGCCTTTTTAATATAAGCATAGGTTTTATATATTTTGGCAGTGTCAAAGAAATTTATACCCCGTTTGAGGGCGTAAGACAGGATGTCGGCCCCTTGCGGCAAAGGCAGATTGCTCTGCAAAGGTCCAATGGTTAAGACACCCAGACACAGATCAGACACCACTAATCCGGTATTACCCAATTGTTTGTAAATCAAGTTCGTCACCACACAAAAAACCCCATGCTTGCGCATGGGGAAGGAATAAATAGGTTTATTTCAGATAATTTTTTAAAAGGACTTCCATTACTTCATCCCGGTCAATTTTGCAGATTAAGTTACGGGCTTGCTTATGACTGGTAATATATGCAGGTTCTCCTGAAATCATATAACCAACCATCTGATTAATGGGGTTATATCCTTTTTCCTGCAGGGCTTCATATACTGCTTTTAATGTTGCCCGTACCTTTTCTTCACCTTCTTTTTCCAATTTGAAACTAACAGTTTGTTCTCCTGGTACTTGAGGCATTTTAGCACCTCCCCTATAGCAACATTTTTATAAAGTAATTCTACGGCTATTAGCAAATATCCTTGTTTAAGCCAGAGTTTTTTCTATTACTTCCCGAGCCGCATTTAATGCTTCATTCAGCTTGGTTATATCCTTACCACCAGCTTGAGCCATATCCGGACGTCCTCCTCCGCCGCCACCGGCAACTTTAGCCGCTGCCCCGATAATTTTTCCGGCATGCAGTCCCCGGTCCAGCAAATCCTTGGTTACGAAACACACCAGGGCTACTTTATCTTCAATTACTGAGCCCAAAACAACTACTGAACTACCTAATTTATCTTTAATCATCTCGGCATTTTGGCGCAGGGCATTGGCGTCATCACTCTTGGCCGCTTCAATGACCATTTTTATGCCATTATATTCATAGGCCTGGTCAGCCAGATTATGAACAGAGACTTTAGAAATCTGGGCTTGGAGATTCTCTATTTCCTTTTCCCGTTCTTTTAAGGTTTTATTCAAAGCATCTATCCTTCTGGTAACCTCAGCGGGTACCGTACGAAGATAGACAGCCGCCTGTTTTAATTCAGCTTCCGTTTCACTTAGATAATCAAAGGCATGTCGTCCGGTAACTGCTTCTATTCTTCGTAAACCGGAACCAATACTGCCTTCGCTTAATATTTTAAATAAACCAATCTGGCCGGTATTACCAATATGGGTACCTCCGCAGAATTCCATACTGAAATCGCCGATTTTTACTACCCGGACCGTTTCGCCGTATTTTTCTCCAAACAAAGCTACAGCTCCCATTTTTCGAGCTTCTTCTATTCCGGTCACCTCAGTATTTACCTCATACATACTGCGTATCGATTCATTGACAATAAGTTCTATTTCCTTTACCTGTTCCGTACTTAAAGCAGCCAGGTGTGAAAAGTCGAACCGGAACCGGTTAGGCTCCACCAGCGAACCTTTTTGCTGGGCATGTTCACCTACTACCATTCGCAATGCTTTGTGCAGCAAATGGGTAGAGGTATGATTGCGGGCTGTATCCATCCGCTGCTCAAAATTAACCGCCAGATTAATATGTTCCCCGGTATTCAGGCTGCCGGTGAGTTTTCCATAATGAACTATCCAGCCCGCCGTTTTCTGCACATCGGTAATTTCAAGAACACCGTGAGCTCCTTTTATTATTCCGGTATCATTCACCTGGCCCCCACTTTCCGCATAGAACGGTGTTCGGCCAGTAATTAGAATTATTTCATCATCCGTAGCATTCTTTTGCATCTGTCCGTCTTTAATTATGGCCAAAACTTCAGACTCATCAGTCAGCATTTCATATCCACTAAAAATAGTAGCCGGCACTGCAGCCAGCAGTTCCGACAATAACCGGTCGCGGCCAAAAGCATCTTCAGTTTTATTAGCTTTGCGAGCCCGGGCACGTTGTTCTTCCATCATGGTGTTAAAGCCCGTTGTATCAACGGTAAAGCCATTCTCCTCAGCCATGTCTTCTGTCAAATCCAGAGGGAAACCATAAGTATCATAAAGCATAAACGCATCTTTGCCACTGATAAGATTTTTCCCCTCCTGGCGGGCTGCTTTGATAATATCTTCGACCTTTTTCAGTCCTTCGTTAAGGGTTACAAAGAAACGTTCTTCTTCATTTTTGATTACTTCTTTAACAAATTCTTTCTTTTCCACTAATTGAGGATAGGATTGTTCCATCAACTCACTTACTACATCTACATTCTTATATAGGAAAGGTTCCTCTATTCCTAAAAATCGTCCAAACCGAACTGCCCGTCGCAAAATCCGGCGCAGCACATAACCGCGGCCATCATTGCTGGGTAATACACCGTCAGCAATCAGGAAGGTACATGACCTGCTGTGGTCCGCAATTACTCTAAACGGGAAACCTGCCTCTCCCTGGTCATACTTGATTCCGGTCAATTCTTCAATCTTCTTAATTATGGGAATAAACAGATCAGTATCAAAATTACTATCCACATTTTCAAGAATCGAGGTCAATCTTTCCAGTCCCATGCCAGTATCGATACTGGGACGCGGCAGTGGGGTCATTTTTCCGGTTTCATCCCGATTGTATTGCATAAATACCAAATTCCAGATTTCCAGCCAGCGGTCACAATCGCATTTACCGATACCGCACTCCGTACTGCCACAAGAATACTCGCTGCCCCGGTCATACATAATTTCGCTGCAGGGTCCACATGGTCCGGTATCACCCATACTCCAGAAATTATCTTTTTCACCCAAGCGTATAATTCTATCCTC
Source organism: Syntrophomonas sp. (assembly GCA_039679805.1). Classification (GTDB taxonomy): domain Bacteria; phylum Bacillota; class Syntrophomonadia; order Syntrophomonadales; family Syntrophomonadaceae; genus JBDKUD01. The sequence continues at coordinate 8,706 of JBDKUD010000058.1, forward strand.
AGCAATCCCGGTAATATCCCGCCATAACTCGAAAGCTTCATCATCATCCAAGTATATAGTGACCCATAATCTATCTTTGGGCAGTTTAACAACCTCGGTCAGAAATTCCCAGGCATTAGTTATGGCATCCTTTTTGAAATAATCGCCAAAAGAGAAATTCCCCAGCATTTCAAAAAAAGTATGGTGTCTGGGGGTTCTTCCTACGGTATCAAGATCGTTATGTTTTCCACCCGCCCGTACACATTTTTGCGAAGTGGTGGCCCTTACATAGTTACGTTTATCAATTCCCAGAAAAACGTCTTTAAACTGGTTCATTCCGGCATTGGTAAACAGCAGGGTAGGATCATTCACCGGCACCAATGAAGAGCTCTCTACAATCGTATGTTTTTTATTTTCAAAAAAGTTTAGGAAAGTGTTTCTGATCTCACTGCTAGTCCACACAAAATTTGCCTCCTCATTCTATGTACATCTACTTACAGGTAAAGTACTTAGTATATTTTCTTTTATAAATCCGACTATGTCAACATTTATAAGTAAGGCGTGAGGCGTAAGGAGTAAGGAGTAAGGGGTAGTCCCGGTCTTCATCCCTACTTCTTACCCCTCACGCCTTACCCCTCGCTATATTACTGTTCGACCATCTTAAAGAACATAAAATTAACTATTACTTTAAATACAGCGGTTACAGGTACTGCCAGGAGCATACCCCATATACCCAGCAGCTGACCACCGGTCATCAGGGCAAAGACAATTACCAAAGGATGTAAGCCTAATTTATCACCAATAATTCGGGGTGTGATAAAATTTGATTCCAACTGTTGAATTACCAAAATCGCCAGTGTCATATATATCGCCAGACGTGATGATTCCGATAAAGCCAGAGCCACTGCCGGAATTCCTCCCAACAAAGGTCCAAAATAAGGTACTAAATTGGAAATCCCAGATATAATACCAATTAGCAGGGCAAATTTAACCCCAATAATGAATGCGGCCATACCGGTTGCTATTCCCACCAATAAAGAAATTAGCAAATGTCCCTTTAAAAAATTAATAAGCGCAATATCTATTTCACCGCCAACAACCTGGAAACTACGCCGTGTCTGAGGTGACAGCAGTTTCAAAAAGCTATCTCTTATCCTCTCCCAGTCCTTTAGCATATAAAAGGCCAGGATGGGAGCAAATATAACAATAAAGATTTTGCTTATAAGCTTGTAAAACACTGCTATAAAACCCTTTAAACTCGAATATATATATTTCTCGATTTTTATAGTATTTTCTCTTACTAATTGATGTACTTGAGCCGGCAAATCCATTTTCTCTACTTTAGCAGCTACATCCTGGGCCTGATCTGCATATTTAGGCAGCGTAAATGCAATATCACTCAACTCTTCCACTACATGTGGCAATGCCATCCACGAAAATACTATAAACGTGCCCAGTACCACTATATAAAGTGTGGTAATTGCCCATATTCGTGATATTCCCTTCTTTTCAATATATTGCACAGGCCGAAAAAGAATATATGCGAGAATTGCTCCGATAAGAAAGGTTATTACCACTTCACGTACCATATACAAAAAATAAATGGTGGCTAAAACCACCACCATAAGCAAAATATATCTACCTGTTTTGTTGGATATAACCGGCATTAACTCGTCTCCTACTTTCTGATTATGTGGCCCAGTTCGCCTTCAATGTTATTAATAAATTGTCTGGCTTGACCCTTTTTGGCCATAACCTGGCGTACACCTCTGTTAATCCCTAACTTTATTTTAGTTTCTTCATTAAGATAATAAATAGCGGCTGCCGCCCCCAGAACACTTCCCACCAGCATACCGGAAAAATAATCTTTCATTAATATCACCTTTCCTTATAAAAGTTCTGACGACCTTTCCATGGCCACCAGGGTCCCGTCTTCAGCCACTTCATAAAGGTTAACCCGGCCACGGCTGTAATTAAACTCAAAGCAGCAATTCCAGCAATAATACTGGTCACTTCCGACCCTGCCTACCTGAATTCCACGACATACAGGACATCTAGTAATCACTTCATGTCACTCCTTTCATTTAACCACTGCGCTCTCAATACTGGCCCAGTGTACCTTATCCAGTTCAAAATCCATTCTTCCCTCCAGGAAGTCTTTTATCGCACCGCAGGATACCTCAACCCCACATACTGTTTTGTTATCATTGGCAATAATAAAATCGCTTACAATTCCCAGTTCTTGCCCTTCGCTGTCAAAGATCTTATCTCCCAGTTTTTGATCGTATATAGATAATTCTTCCCCATGAGCATAGGATTTAATACTATCCAGATTATTAACAATTATCGAAGCCGGGGTGAGCACAAAGTCATCACTCAAAATTAGTTTTAGCGAACCATCATCACTACAAATTACCAGATAAGCGATTTTATAATCATCACCTATTACAGTTTTTTCCACCCGGCCAATAACTTCCGCACTATTTTCATAAAAAACCGGTAAATTTTTAATACTGCGTGTTTTCATTAATGTGCTGTCTCTCCTTCCTGGAGGAAATTCATACATTATTATTGTCTCCCGCAGCCAAAAAAAAATGAGTTAGGAAATTCCTAACTCATTGCTAATTTATTAACTGTTACTCGATTATCCCGCCGCCCAACACATAATCCTTCTGATAAAATACTACCGATTGTCCCCTGGTAATAGCCCGCTGCGGGTCTACAAACTCTACCCTTACCCTATCGTTGTTTTCCATATAAATTGTGGCTGGAGCAGCATTGGCCCGGTACCTTATTTTGGCTTCAACCTGTAGCGGTAAATCAAGGTGATTAATATAAATAAAATTATTCTGGCCGGCATGTAAAGTTTTTTGATAAAGCTGTTCCTGTCCTCCTACCAGCAACCGGTTTCTTTCCAGGTCCATACCTACAACGTATAGGGGTCGGGATGAACTTATGCCTAGGCCGCGGCGTTGTCCAACTGTATAAAAAGGCAGTCCCCGGTGGTTTCCAACTATCCTCATATCGGTATCCATGACTTCGCCGCTCTTGAATTTAACCCGGTCTCTTATGAAATCACCATAATCCCCAGATACAAAGCATATTTCCTGACTGTCGGGAGACTCCGCTACCGGCACTTGCCTTTGCCTGGCTATATCCCGAACCTCGGATTTAGTAAGGCTGCCCAGCGGAAAAATTATATTGGCCAGTTGTTCTTGTTTTAAACCATACAGGAAATAACTCTGATCCTTATTGATATCAATTCCCTTTCTAAGCAGATATCTATTACGTTCCCCATCAAAATCAATTCGGGCATAATGGCCTGTAGCAACCCGGTCGCAACCCGCTTCCCGGGCTATATCCAGCAGAGCTCCGAATTTTATATATTTGTTGCATTCTACACAGGGGTTGGGAGTATTCCCTATCTCATAAGAATGACAAAAATAGTCTATTATCCTGGTTTTAAAAAGTTCTGTTAAATCCACTATACGATGTTCTATGTTAAGCTGGCGGGCTACCTCCGCTGCCTTTTCCCCCACTTTAATATCCCAGTTAACCATAGTAAGACCCATCACATCATAGCCCTGGTCCTTTAAAAGCAAAGCAGCTACCGAGCTATCTACTCCTCCGCTCAACAAAACTGCAACCTTCACCCTGACATCTCCTTTTACAGCAAAAAACTGTCTTAAACTTCTTAGTGAATAAGGTACAATAAATGGTAAGAAACTTCTATATATATAGCATCATTTACATGTATTATCAATGTTAAACCGTGAAGCATAAGGTGAAAGGTGTTAGGGGTCTGCGAAAAGATTAAATATTATAGCAGGAATCTGCCTTATTGAATTTACTCCTTACACCTTACCCCTTACACCTCACTGAATACAAGAGGAGACTTAGAATATGGATTTATTCGAGATAAACCAGCAAAAACAAACTCAAGCCATGGCACCCCTGGCGTACCGTATGCGCCCCCGTACCCTGGATGAAATAATCGGCCAGAATATCACAGCTAAAGACTCCCCGCTAAGAAGAGCCATCGAAAGAGACGAGCTTCATTCATTTATTCTCTACGGGCCTCCCGGTACAGGGAAAACCAGTATTGCTCAGGTAATTGCAGATGTGACTCATTCGCAATATGAGCCCATGAAAGCCGTCACCAGCGGAGTAAATGATATCAGGAAAATTGCCGTTGATGCCGAACAACGGCAGAAATTCTATCAACAGAAAACCATTCTTTTTGTAGATGAAATTCACCGTTTTAATAAATCACAGCAGGATGTACTGCTTCCTTTTGTTGAGGACGGTACCCTGATTCTTATTGGAGCTACAACAGAAAATCCGCTTTACGAATTGAACACAGCGTTACTTTCCCGCATGAAGCTTTACATAGTTGAAAACCTGGACGAAGATGCTATATCTGCCATAATCAAAAGAGCTTTGCAGGATAAGGACCGCGGCCTGGGTAAAATGAATGTTAGTATTGAGGAAGAATGTATTGCTGAAATTACCAGAGTAGTAAAAGGTGATGCCCGGATGGCACTTAATATTGTGGACACCTTGGTAAATTCTTATATTGAAAACAATCGGCTGCATATAACCCTGGAACTATTGAAAAAGGTGATAGGACATCCCCTGGTAAAATATGACCGCACCGGTGATTACCATTATGATACCATTTCCGCTTATATAAAAAGCATCCGCGGTTCTGACCCGGATGCCGCCCTGTACTGGCTGGCAGTTATGCTGGAAGGAGGAGAAGACCCCAAATTCATAGCTCGCCGGCTTATTGTTCACGCTGCTGAAGATATCGGGCTGGCTGATCCTTTTGCACTTACCCTGGCCACTTCTGCAGCTTATTCAGTTCAATTTGTGGGAATGCCTGAAGCTCGCATACCGCTATCGGAAGCTACCATTTATCTTTGCACCTCACCAAAAAGCAATAGCAGTAAAACCGCTATCGATAACGCTATTGCTACTGTACGGCAGCAAAAAAAAATAACCGTTCCCGCCCATATAGCTGACACCTCCCATTCCAAATCAGGAGATCTTCTGGGTAAAGGGAAAGGTTATAAATATCCTCATAACTATGGAGGATATGTTGAACAAAACTACCTGCCTGAGGAACTCGGAAAACTAGACCTTTATCAGCCCGGCAACAATGGCTGCGAGCAAAAAATTCAAGAATTCCTTAAAAAGCTTCCTGGACGAGAGTGATAAAGGCCAGCGGTAGGGAAATATGTTCAGTGTAGCGACGTTGGCGAAGGTAGTGAGAAACACCCGGCGAAGTCCGAGTGGGGGATGGGGTCGAGCGACACGGACGTCGCGAGAGCGTAGTTGAACACGGATGTGAATCTACGCGGTGCCCCATTCCCCGCGAGGCAAGCCGTCGGTGTTTCCACTACCGGAGACTGGAGCAAACTGAATATGTTTCACTACCGCTGGTCTTTATCACGGGCATTCGGGGAAACAGCAAATAAAGGCCTTCCTAGTCCTCATAAACCTTCCAGAATTCTTTCTCTTCATCCCAGTTGCAATTGGCATAGAATTCCTCGGTAGGCTTTACCACCAGAGCGGTGCATTCGGCTGTTACCTTACCATCCGGAAGTCGAATCTCAGCTGCCACCTGGGCATAGCTGCCCTTTTGCTTAATGACCCAGCCCACTACTGTGAGCGGAGTATCGGTAGGGGTGGGATTACGATACTTTATATCCAAACGGGCGGTAACGAAAAGCTTATCCATATCTCCATCAATAAGAATTGCGCGTCCCGAAGTCTCATCCAGCATAGTGGCAACAATACCTCCATGGACAATACCCGGATAACCATTAAATGATTCCGGTATGGTTACCACCGAACGGATTTGGTTATTATCAATATCATTGACCCAGGTCATCTTGAGGCCAATTTCATTTTGCCGCCCGCAGACAAAACAGTTCCGCGACCCCGGTTGTTTTTGCATTAATTACTCCACCCCCGTTAAATTCTACTAATACTTATTTAATAACCTCATCTATAGCCGCTTGTAATTGAGCGTCACCCTGTGCACCTACAATGCGTTTTACCTCAACACCGCCTTTGAAAAATAGCAGGGTAGGTATACCTCTCACTCCAAATCTAGCTGCCAGGCTCTGGTTTTCATCAACATTGATCTTGCCAACAGTTATTTTACCGGCATTATCGTCTGCCAAATCCTCAACTATAGGTCCCACCATCTTGCAGGGCATACACCAAGGGGCCCAGAAATCAATTAAAACCGGTAATTCCGATTGTACAACCTCTTGTTCAAAATTGTCTACATTAATTGTTTTAACGTTCTCCATTAGATCTCCTCCTACTTAATTAATCTTCCCATCATGGTAATGATGTCCTGAAATCTTTCTTCATTGTTTTCATTAACGCTTTCCAGTATACATTCCCGGGCATGCTTCTCAAATACTATTATTCCCACTCTGTTAATAGCTGCTTTTATAGCTGCCACCTGGTTTAAAACCTCTCCACAATCGGCCTTGTCTTCAATCATCCTCTGGATACCTCTGACCTGACCTTCAATCCGCTTTAATCTTAACAATACATCTTTGCTTGCATCTTCACTCATTTTATCCACCCTTTTTATACCCCCTACCGGTATCTTGAGGATAAGTATAATTTAACCGGTTAATAATGTCAAATATAATTGTGTTTTTTTATTTGACCCTGGCAGCTTAGTATTCCCAAAATAGCAATAGCAGTGAATGAATCCCGTATCTCCTGACTCATTTACTGCTACCCCATAAAAGTATTATCTTATAGAGCCTCTAAAAGGCCAAATAAAACACGCCTATTCCTACACCCAAGGATATAAGTATCCATAAAAATGTACGTAACATCTCACCCTTAACTTGTTTGGTAAGCTCCTCCATGATTTATCCTCCTTCTTGGATTTTTCTTCTGCTAGTATAACATAAGCTAAACTTTTTGGTACACGATTTATATTAGTGCCAGTTAGTTAAATATTCCTATTTATCTGGATCATTGGGGCCAACAACAATAATAGTATCCGTACCCCTATGAACTTCTTCAGCCAACAGGTTTTTTTCTAACTGATGTCCGTCTTTAGTAACAATCCGATAGGTCCTTATGGTAAAACCATTTTTCCCTTCTTGTTTCACTTTTCTCTGTCCTGGCCCCAAACTGGTATCGGTGTTTACTTTAACCTGAGAGGGCACTTCGGTTTCTTCAGTGGTTAAATGAATCTCCTTGCCTGCCTCAGTCTGACAACCAAAAACCCTGACCAGGAGTTTGTTATCTTTCATAATGGCTGATAACAAAACTGGCGTTGTAAGACTATTATTTATGTAAATATCATTGCCGCCAGTACTGCCTGGTTGTTCTGTTACCTTCAACCCCGCCTGGTGAACAGCATTATAAACGGCTTTCGTAAGAGGATAGAAATCGTTGGCAGGTTGATTCCTGCGAACCGGGAAAGTTTCATCCGGCATAATAATAACTCCGTTTAATTTATCTGATGCAACACTTAGATTACTTCCTTTTTCGCCTTGCTCGGAAGATACCGGGATTGCATAAGCTCCAATAACATCTTTAACTGTTTTAATATCATCTATCTTAACCCGGGGATACATTATAGTGGCACTCACCTCAATCGGTCCCAGGTCTCCCTTTTGAAGTGCATTACAAATGTTTTGCATAGTAGCATCAACGTTTATTAGGTAACCATTCTGATGAGAAATATATTCAAGAAGTCCATTATCATATAAGATACGAGCATCAATAGCAGGTTTATTATAGGCGGTCTGGGTTTTTACCAGCTGTTTGTATAATAAATCCTTATCAGCCCTGTAAATCAGGTTTATATCATGATCCTGGCCTCTGATTACAGAATGCTTTATCAAACCAATAGCTCCACGGTCCTGATTAAGTAAAGCATTTATATTCTCCAAAGTAGCGTCACAGTCAGGACTGATTCCACATTCCTTAATTGGAATAGCAATTATCTTATCCGGCAGTTTAAGTTGCAGTAAAGATCCCAATTTTGCAGGAATAATTCTTTCCAGCTGGGCACCGGCCTGTTCATCATTAAGGTTGGCAAGTGATATTCCGCCGGCACTAAAATTAGACGGATACATTTTACCGTCTCTGCTTGCTAACGCAAATGATACCAAAAATAGTGATATTATAATCGCTATAGTTGTTAACGATATGACCCTGGCTATAGTTTTTTTTACATCTGTCATATCATTACTCCAAATCATTTTTGTTATTTAGCACATTGAGACAGTTCAACGAACTTTCCGTTAATTTCTGCGAGATTCAATATTGCCTCAGTAACTACTGTTCCCTCTGCAATCAATATTTCACCAGCAGCATCCTTGATATCTTGAATTACCTTTTTGCCTATCAAAAACGCACGCTGTTTTTGTTTAAAAAATTCGGCTCCGCTTGCTTCCGAACCATTATCATTTAACTCCTTAACATTCAATGCAGAAAAACTTTCATTTGAACCATTCGTATTTTGTCGCACAACAACTACATCGGCACCAAAAGTTAGAACTTGATCAGCCTCAACAATTTCGACTTTGGTTTCGTCCTGAGCACACTTATACTGTAGCCTGGTTATTTTTCCGGTATTCTCTTCAATCTCGAATTCACTTATTACGCCAATGAGATTACCCCTGTTAGTTAATATGCGATTTCCTTTGATTTCAATATTTCTTTCCAGCAAGGTACCCGCATAAGCAGTTTCATTAATGTTGGTTAGCTGGTTCTCGCTTTCGGTAGTTACTGCATGTTCTCCAACGCCCATTACCGATTTGTAAGGTAACACCCGGGCACCCACATACCAGCTACCGTTGCTGACCAGGATAAAATCCACCTTTCCTTCTTCGGGATTGATCACCAAGTCTTTAACCTGTCCAATTTTCCTACCATCGACTATAGAGAAAACTGGAAGGCCGATGATCTCCTGGCTTTTCTTCATTTTTCATACTCCCTTCAATTATCTAGTAATTTAATTTCCTCGGCCACCTTAAGCCTGATCCACCGGGGTATCGTGGAAAAAGGCAGGTTAGGTGTTCCAAGTTTTTCTAACTCATTTATCATAATCTGCAGATAAATGAGGTTGCTTGCCATCTGGTGAATTATATCAGGTGCAGCCGCTTTTCTATCAATAAAATCAGATAACACTTGGATAGCCTTATCATACATACCAATATCTTTATAATCCTCCAGCAACTCTATAGTTAATAAGTATGTTAATTCGTTATTTTTTGTAATATCCAGCGCAGCCTGAAAATTATTTGCCGCTTCCCTTAAATCCAGACTTTTAATAGCAAAAGCCTTATCTATAAAATTAATAACCTCCTGCTGTTTTTCGCTGGTAAGATTTCCAGCCTGTTCAGAGGTCCCTTTTTCATCAGATATGATAGCAGTATCTACCTCTAAATTCATGTTTTCTTCAGGTGTTTCCATTAAAACAGGAGATATATCTTTAGGAACTTCGAGAACAAGTTCATCTATTGATAATCCTTCGTGAATCCCTATGTCATTTACAATTTGTTCGTCGCTGCTAATGGAAATATTATCTTCTATAATATCTGGATCAGGAGATGCTATATCACTTTCTACTGTTTTTTCATTTTCTTCATTTTCTTCATTTTCTTCATTACTTAACGTTTCGGTAAAGTCAGTTGCAGCATCACCATTATCAATAACAGTATTATCGGGTATATCATCAGTTGAAACTTGTGGCAACATACTTTCAGGGGTTGTTTCCGTAACTTGCTCATCAGATAATGGAACATTTTCTG
>JBDKUD010000084.1:0-3948 GCA_039679805.1 Syntrophomonas sp.
CGAGTAGGAAAATTATCCACCCCGTCTATCATTACATCGTAGCTATTCATTATTTCAAAAGCATTTTCTGCATTAAAATTGGTATGGTATTTAATGATATTGACATCAGGGTTAAGTTGGTGCAAAAGTACTTCCGCGGAATCGACTTTAGGAAGGCCTATCCGTGAAACTGAGTGAAGAATTTGGCGGTTAAGATTGCTGACATCTACAGTATCGTGATCCACCAGTCCGATTGTTCCTATTCCTGCCTGAGCCAGAGCATAAGCTACCGGTGAGCCCAATCCTCCTGTTCCTACAACCAGAGCTTTGCATTCTGAAAGGCTTTTGTGGTTCTTAGAAACATTTTCAAAATCGCCAGGAGAAGAACTTTTACCGCTGGCTGAAGGGAAGATATTATTGGGTTCATCGTTTTCATGGGTATTAAAAGACATAGATAACAAATCAAAGCTGAATGGGTTTTCAACAGATGTTCCTATATTAAGAATTAGTTTGGTAATTTCAATCGCTGTTAGAGCACCGATAAGGCAGGTCGAAAAGGTTCTTCCCATCCTATCATCATCCCTATAGCCAGAATCGCTATTAATATGTTGAAGCAGCTTTTGTATTGCCGGTGCGGTACTCGCCATCTTCTCTTGCTGCTTGAAAACCTGTATATAGCCTTCCCATCCCTTGTTCATGGCTATAATTACCGGGGTCCAGCTATCTTCAGTGATGGTAAAGTTATAGGCCACATATTCCGCGCTGCCGAGAATGATTCTTAAAGCTACATCGTTAGTTACTAATTTTTCGTTAAGTGTTATTGTAATGTCATTATTTAAATCCCTTAAATTATTAAATAGCGCTTCATAGCCCTGTTCTTCTTGAAAAACACAGCTAATATTTCCTATTCCTGTGGCAGCCAGATAATATAAAAGAGGCGAACCGGTCTCAACCGATTCTGACTGAACAATAACCGCTGAATCAAGTAACTTTTTTTGTCCGGGACCACTTATTTCTGGCATTATTATATGCCGCAAATATCTATTAATCTGTTCTTTTGATAGTATCATCAAAATCCACCTCTCATCTGGCTATTTATTTTTATAATTAGTTATTGCCTCATGTAGTGCATCCGCTGCAATATTGGAACACTGTAATTTTTCAGGTGGGAGTCCTCCTAAAGCTTTGGCTACATCTTCATTTTGTATATTCATACATTCCTCTAGCGAATGACCTTTGGCCATTACTGTAACCATACTGCTGGCAGCGATAGCCGCCCCGCAGCCAAAAGTTTTAAATCGTACATCGGTTAAAATATTATTTTCAACCTTAATATAAATCGTGATCATGTCACCATCCATAGGATTTCCTACATTGCCTATTCCATCAGCACCAGCTATTTCACCGACATTACGCGGGTCCGCAAAATGATCTAGAACTATATCGTTATACAAATCTTTAACCTCCCCGGTAGTGGACACATACTACACTATTTCTATGTGTTATATTATATATTTAGCAATCATTCACTACAAGGGTGATTGGCTGTAAAAAGCAATGTATATGGTAAAATACTTTGCAATTCAGTCCGGCTACGATATCATTGGTAGTATCTGGTGGAAAGTTTTTCCGAAGGAGGTTTTTCTAAATGGCAAAAACCGTGGGTATAGGTATCACCGGGGGCATTGCAGCCTACAAAATTGCTGATCTAGTTAGTAACTTAAAAAAAGATGATCTGGATGTGGTTGTAATTATGACCGAAGCAGCCACTAAATTTATTACTCCGTTGACATTTAGTACCCTAACCGGGAGAGAGGTTGTAACTGACCTGTGGACCAAACCTCGGGAACATAAGGTAAAGCATATCGGTATAGCTGAGCAATTGGATATTCTGGTTATTGCACCTGCAACTGCCGATTTTATTGCCAAAATGGCCATGGGATTGGCTGATGATTTTTTATCTACGTTAGTGGTAGCGAATACGGCTCCAGTTCTAGTAGTGCCATCTATGAATACCAACATGTATAAAAACTCCATTATGCAGAAAAATATTAGAACTTTGCTGGATTGTGGGTACCATGTTATGGATCCCGATAGCGGTATTTTGGCCTACGGTTCAATAGGTAAAGGCAGACTGCCAAGCATCCCGGATATATACCAGGAAATTATTAAACTCCTGAATGCCAACCCAAATGTAAATATCGACAGCAAATAAATAGATATAATTTTCGTAGCTTACAATCTCCGCCAGATCTTTTCTTGGTTTAGGAATCGGCTCTTCGTCCAGCCTTCTTTTCCTCCAGTGTCTGGTTTCTATTCAATTCTGCTGTAGCATTTAACAATTTCACCAATATACATTCGATGATAATCTTCATGATTATAATTTTTTTCAATATCAGCATCAACAAAATTATCTGGATCTAAATCCTGGAAATATAATTTTTTGCACTCCATAACAAGTTTTGCTTCAGCAAAATAAATTGCACCTGTAGTTCCATCAACAGGTGTAATTCCGGTAGCATTAACTTTATCAACATCTCTTCCTGACTTGGAGCCACAGAATTTTAAAACATCCCTATATTTATCGTCAAAGAAAGACAGGGTAAAAATGTCGGTTTGCTCCATAAATTGATAAGTAAATCGGCTGGGTCTAATTACACAAAAGCAGACTTTTTTGTTCCATAGTATACCAAACCCTCCCCAACTGGCAGTCATAGTATTGTATTTGTGCAGATTTCCTGCTGTAATTAGCATCCAGTCATTACCTATTAATTTAAATGTATTATCCGTAATTTTCATAGGTTCTATAGTTTTTAATTTGCCCATGCAGATACTCCCTTTTCATAAATTTTAGCGATTAGCTTATACATTAAAATTGAATATTCTTATTCGTGGTTTTTATATCGGGATTAAATTATTTCATAATAGTTGATGTGCTTTTATGTATAAGTAAACTATAATAGTTTTTACATCCTGAATTTTACCTTCTCTAATATAACGCTCCAGGTCATCATCCATACTATTCCATATACATCTTCATTATTTTCCTTTCTATTGTATTTAATTCGATTCTTACTAACCTTGGCCATAAAAATGTGCATCTTACTACTACTGAACCCCAAATTTGGTTGATAGGAAACAATGGATTTGAGATCTTCCGGCAGAACTTCCAAATGAGCCTCTTCCTTCAATTCCCTTACCATGCAATCCACTTTATTTTAACATCCATCGTCCCTGCCGGTATCTCCAGCGTTTCCCGTATATTTGAAGGTCTAAATTGCTTTACCAGAGAATTTCCCCAAATTCGTTTATGATTAGTGAAGCAACTGCGTCATAATCAACCGAATGTCATAAGTCCTGTTATCAATTTCGCGTTCGTGTACCTTCATCCAACCATCATATACTACTTTATCATTCATATATCCATCACCTTATTCATATTGTACTACTGCTCCTCTATCTCGATGATAAATCTTTATTTAAAAATATTTTGTTGATTTTATGATTAATATATAATATATTATCAAACATATCGGATTACTTTTTTTAAGAGATTAATTAAATAAGGGGATGTAGAAAATGAATTTTGGGACAAAATTGATTCATAATGGCAATGAAATAGATAAACATACTGGAGCATTAAGCATTCCGATCTACCAGGCTTCCACGTATCATCAAGAAGATGTTCAAACCCCTCAGGAATTTGATTATTCACGCTCTGGCAACCCTACCCGTCAGGCTCTGGAGAAAAGTATTGCCATTCTTGAAGGAGGCAAAAGAAGTTTTGCTTTTGCTTCTGGAATGGCAGCCACTTCATCGGTTCTATCTATATTCTCAACCGGAGATCATATTGTTATTTGTGAGGATGTTTACGGGGGTACATATAGGGCTGCCACCAATATGTTCAAAAGATTTAATTTTGAAACTAGTTTTGTTGATGCCAGTGACCTGGGAAGCATTCAAAAAGCT
>JBDKUD010000077.1:0-7811 GCA_039679805.1 Syntrophomonas sp.
CTATATAGCTTACTTCAATCTTGTCTACGTACTGCCCCTTCAAATCAGCGGCCAGTTGACTTGCTTCCTTTTCCAACTCCGGCCCGGAACCTCCCGTGCTGCAGCTTCCGCCGCAGGTGGCACATGAACTGGCGCAGGTTCCTCCAAATACCTCTACTATTATTGTATTAGCCATATCAAAACCTCCTAATTTTAGCCGCTTTGAGCAACGATTTGGTCGACTTTGCTGGCAATTTCTTGGGCAACCAGATCTATTATCTTTTGGTCCTCATCGCTCAATTTTTGCGGCTCTCCAGTCAGATTAGCTCCAATACGTTCCAAAATCTCACTAACCACGATTGGGTGTATGGGCCTTCCTCCCAGCTTCGCGGCAGTAGTGGCGCCGCATCTCTTATCGCATCCATCCAACGTAATAGTGGCGATTCTATGGGTAAAAGTGCGCTGCTTCTCATCGCCAACCACAAATAAGGGCAGGCACATAGTTATAGTCTGTCCGGGGCGCAGCTCCTCAATTACTTTGCGGCAGGCAAATCGGGTTACAGTTCCTTCGCAGGCATCCTCGCCATTGCAGGGGACTATGGCAACCCGAGTCGGTTTTTTTTCTACGTTTATATTTATTCCGGCCATGATCAATCACTCTCCTTAATTAGCCAGTCCACATGGGCGGCTACCTGGTCAGCCATAAAATCCACCAGCTTGATCCCATCCGCGCCCAGTTTCAGAATCCCCTCCGGGTGCAACTCAGGATGTTCATCTAAAAGTAGAGCGACATGAAGGGAGCAGTCCACCCTCTTCCCTACCCTCTCCACATTCTTCAGGGCGCAGTCATCGGGACAGCCATCAAGAGTGATTACATAATTATCCCGGACCAGACCTATCGTCTCCTCGTCACCGATCATCAAGCGTCCCAGGCAAGCAATATCAGTTTTGTTGGGGCGCAGGCTGCGCACTACCTGGTAAGTGGCCTGGCGCCCAATTTCCCCGGCAGGCTTGCCAATCCCGCTGCAGGGTAATATCATGACCTTCTTTGCCATTTTTACACCTCCCACTTTCCAGCCAACTTTGTAATGAAAAGAAATTAAGTATGAATTATCATCAGCAAACAATTAAAAAATAATATTTATTAGAAACGAATACGGTTATAATATAATTATATCATTATATAAGGCAGGCCATATAGGAGGAAATATTATGATCGAGCAAATGAGCGTACTTTTTAAAGCACTTGGTGAACCAACCCGGCTCAAAATAATGAAATTTCTTTCCCTCCAAGAATTGTGTATATGCGAACTTGTTGCGATACTGGACATGAGCCAGCCGCGCATATCCCAGCATGTAAAAACTTTAAGACAAGCCGGATTAGTGAAGGAAAGAAAAGATAAGCAGAAATCATACTTCAGTCTTAATCAAGCAGTTATTAGCGGAGATATTATAGGACCCTGGACCTCTTTCTTGCAATGTTCCATTGACAATGTTCCCGAATTAGCTGAAGAACGCCAAAGATATCTGCAGCTGGATAGCAATGAAGATGTTCAGGCTTGCAAGGCTGGATGCAATGTAGAACCATCTGATATCAAACAAATTATTTAGTTAAGTAACTAAGGGCAAAATTATATTTGGTTGGTTAAAAAAGGAGGGAATCGCGATGAAAAAGATTGAGATTTTTGACCCGGCCATGTGTTGTGCAACTGGTGTTTGCGGCCCGGCAATTGATCCAGAACTACTCAGAGTCGCTGTAGTTATCGACAACTTGAAAGAAAAAGGGGTTGCTATCAGCCGCCACGGTCTTTCCAATGAACCTATGGAGTTTATTAATAACCAGGTAGTGAATGACCTCCTCCAAAAAGAAGGAGCAGACATCCTGCCTGTTACTCTGCTTGATGGCCAGGTGGCCAAGACCAAAGTATATCCTACCAACCAGGAACTTTCAGAATGGTTGGGAATCGAAGTATAAGGATCGGGCAAATTTATCTCTATAAAAAACAAAGCAAAGGAGGTAGACTATGTACTCAACATTCGCTTTAGAGAAAATAGATCTTACCAAGTATCTCTTTTTTACTGGCAAGGGCGGGGTTGGCAAGACTTCTATCGCCTGCGCAACCGCAGTAAGCCTTGCTGACAGCGGAAAGAAAGTGCTGCTGGTAAGCACTGATCCAGCCTCAAATCTTCAGGATGTTTTTAATACTGAACTTACCGGACACGGGGTGCCAATTGACGGCGTGCCCGGCCTCATCGTGGCCAATTTAAACCCGGAAGAAGCAGCCCGAGAATACCGGGAAAAACTGCTTGCTCCATATATCGATAAGCTCCCGGCAAGTGTCATCGCCAATATGGCGGAGCAGCTATCCGGTTCCTGTACAGTCGAAACCGCCGCTTTTGACCAGTTTTCGCATTTCATTACCGACCATGAAACCGAGGAAATGTATGACCATATTATATTTGACACCGCACCCACCGGTCATACCCTGCGCATGCTCCAGCTGCCTTCCGCCTGGAGTAATTTTATCAATGAAAGCACCCACGGGGTCTCCTGTCTGGGGCAACTGGCTGGTTTAGAAGATAAAAAGGATATGTACAAAGAGGCTGTTGCAACATTGGCTGACAAGATAAGAACCACTCTGATTTTGGTGGCCAAACCGGAAAAAACTCCGCTGCTTGAAGCAGAGCGTTCCAGCCGGGAGTTGAGCGAGCTGGGAATTAACAACCAGGTGCTGATAATAAATGCGGTACTGGATAAGGCAAGTGACCAGCTCTCCGAAAAGATAATGGCAGATCAACAGGATGCCTTAAATCAAATGCCATCCGGTCTGCGAAAATATGCCACATATACTCTCCCCCTGCGTTCCTATAACATCATGGGATTGGAGAAAATCAGGACTTTCTTTTCGAGTGATGATTATGACAATATTTCTAAACAAACCACTCCGGTTGAACTAAAGCGGATTGATACACTAATAGATGATATTTTTAGCAGTGGAAAAAAGGTTATTTTTGTTATGGGCAAGGGAGGGGTAGGTAAAACTACTGTGGCTGCAGCCATTGCCCTGGCCCTGGCTCATAAAGGCATAAAAGTTCATTTGACCTCTACGGACCCCGCGGATCACCTAAGGTATTCGATAGGCGCGGCCGCTAACATCACCCAGAGTCATATTGATGAGCGACAGGAGCTTCTCAACTATCAAAATGAGGTTATCGAGAAAGCCCGGGAGACCATGAATGAAGCTGACTTGGAGTATGTCAAGGAGGATCTTCGCTCCCCCTGCACCCAGGAGATTGCAGTTTTCAGAGCTTTTGCAGAAGTAGTCGATAAGGCCGAGGATCAGGTGGTGGTAATAGATACGGCTCCTACAGGCCATACCCTGCTGCTCCTGGACGCTACCCAGAGTTACCATCGGGAGGTGCAGAGGACCAAGGGCGAAATTCCCATTTCAGTGCAAAGACTGCTCCCCCGCCTGCGCGATCCAGATCAAGCGGATGTCGTCATTGTTGCACTTCCAGAGGCTACACCGGTCTGGGAAGCGCTGCGCTTACGGGAAGAATTACATCGCGCCGGTATTCAAAATAAATGGTGGGTTGTAAATCAATGTCTATCTATGACCAACACCCGTGATGCTATGCTGCTGGCTAGGGCTGACGCCGAAAAACAGTGGCTTGATAAGGTGAAAGAAATAAGCGAAGATCACTTTGTCGCCATTCCCTGGCTGGAGGATGCTTCGATTGAAAATATAATTAATCTCGCTGATAAGAAATGAACCTCCGATTAGAAAAAACAGACGACTTCTCCAATAAGAAATGGGAGGTGAGAAAATTGGATATTAAAGTGTTAGGCCCCGGGTGCTCCAGGTGTCAGCAGTTGGAAAAGGATGTTGTCAACGTGTTGGCAGATATGAACGTTACAGCGAATGTTCAAAAGGTAAAGGATATTCAATCAATAATGTCCTACAAAATTATGTCTACACCCGCACTGGTTATAAATGAAAAAGTCAAAGTATTCGGTAAGGTGCCCAAAAAGGACGAAATCAAAAAATATATTCAGGAAGAATTATAAAAGAGGTGAACTGTTATGTTTAAATGGTTCGCTGATCTAATCGCCTGGCAGTTGTTTAATCTAACTCCAGGAACCAGGTTGGGGGAAGCGGTACACTTTTTCTTCTACGATACATTAAAGATCTTTATTATGCTCTCAATAATTATTTTTGTTGTAGCTATAATAAGGAGCTATTTTCCCCCGGAGAAAACCAGGAAAATACTGAGTTATAAAAGACAGTACCTAGGGAATGTTGTTGCAGCATTGCTGGGAATAGTCACCCCGTTTTGAAGCTGCTCCGCTATCCCGGTGTTCATCGGGTTTATCGAAGCGGGGGTTCCCCTGGGGGTTACCTTTTCGTTTCTCATCTCCTCTCCTATGGTCAATGAGGTGGCCTTAATCATGTTGTTTGGTATGTTCGGCATAAAGATCGCCGCAATATATCTGGTTACAGGTTTAATAGTGGCTATTTTCGGCGGTCTTTTGATCGGCAAACTTCATCTCGAGCACCTGGTTGAGGGTTATGTTTACGAAATGAAGTTGGGCGACATGATTATTCAGGAGCAAACCTGGCCGGAACGGCTAGAATATGCCAGGGACTATGTACTTCAGATCCTTCGCAAAGTGTGGCCTTACGTAGTGGTCGGTATTGCCATCGGCGGATGGATTCACGGCTATGTTCCCCAGGACTCCCTGGTGCGATGGGCCGGGCGGGGCAATCCTTTTGCAGTTCCCATCGCGGTTTTGCTGGGCGTTCCCCTGTATTCCAACGCAGCAGGTACGATTCCCATTGTGGCAGCTTTAAGGGAGAAAGGCATGGCAATGGGAACGGTTCTGGCTTTCATGATGTCTGTCACAGCATTATCACTGCCAGAAATGATTATCTTGAAGAACGTTTTAAAAGTTAAACTGATTGCCATCTTTGTTGGAATTGTAGCACTGGCAATTATATTTGTCGGATATATTTTTAACTGGCTTATTCCCCTTTAAACGAGAAATTATTTTAATCAGGAGGTGTTTGTATTGACGGACTCCAGAAGCAGTAAACTGGCGTTTCTTGATCGCTACCTTACGCTGTGGATCTTTCTGGCTATGTTTATTGGCGTTGGTATCGGATATGTTTATCCAGCTATCGCCAACTTTTGGGGAAGTTTTCAGGTTGGCACAACCAACATCCCCATAGCCATTGGCCTGATACTGATGATGTACCCTCCCCTGGCCAAAGTACGCTATGAAGAACTACCTACGGTGTTTAAGGACGTTAAACTGCTAATACTGTCACTGGTTCAGAACTGGATAGTAGGGCCTATTGTTATGTTTCTTCTGGCCGTGTGGCTTCTGCCCGATAAGCCCGAACTGATGGCCGGTGTAATCCTGGTTGGTCTGGCCCGCTGCATCGCCATGGTGCTGGTCTGGAACGACCTGGCCGAAGGCAGCCCTGAATATGCCGCCGGTTTGGTTGCCTTTAACGCCATATTCCAGGTTTTAACCTACTCCGTCTATGCTTACATCTTCTTAACCGTGGTCCCCAGGTGGTTGGGTTTGTCCAGCGTAATCGTTGATGTTTCCATGGCGCAAATCGCTAAAAGTGTTTTCGTTTATTTAGGTATCCCATTTATCGCCGCAATTATCACCCGCACCACTATGATAAAATCACACGATCGGGATTGGTATGAGGCCAACTTTATCCCCAAAATCGGTAAATTGACTCTGATCGCTTTACTGTTTACCATCTTCGTGATGTTCTCTCTAAAAGGGAACGTTATTGTGACACTGCCTGTGGATGTGATAAGAGTAGTTATTCCCCTGGCCATCTATTTCGGTTTTATGTGGCTGGTTACATTTTTCATCGGCAAATGGCTTGGCGCGGATTACCCCCGTCTGGCTACTATTTCTTTTACTGCTTCCAGCAACGACTTTGAGCTGGCTATTGCCGTAGCTGTCGCCATATTCGGAATCAACTCCAGCCAGGCACTGGCCACCGTTATTGGCCCTTTAGTGGAAGTCCCTGCTCTTATACTTTTAGTAAACCTGGCCCTTTATTTTAAACGCAAATACTATCCCGATGAACTTGAAAGCGGGATGGTCAGGCAAAGATAACTAATAGTAAGGCTTAAAGAATAACCGGACATAATAAACAATAAAGTCCTTGATATGAAAGGAGATATTACAATGATAACTGCACAGGATTATCTTGAAACCGGTCTGGTTTTTCACGGGCATAAGTGTCCGGCTATGCCGTTGGGTCTTCGTTCGGGCGCAGCCGCCATGAATGCCCTGGGGGTAGAACGTTCAAAGGATAAGGAGCTTGTTCTGATAGCTGAAACCGGGAATGATCACGCAGCCGGCTGTTTTGTCGACGGTCTGATGACAGTTACCGGATGTACATTTGGAAAGTCAAATATTGATAAAACGTATTACGGGAAAATGGCCTTCACTTTAATTGATACCCGAACCCAAAAGGCAGTGAGGGCTCAATTAAAGCCAGAATTCTTTGGTAATATGCTTAAATCGCCGTTTGTCGAGCAGCGTAAAAACGGGGTTCTGCCGCAGGATATCCCGGCTGACATCACTGATCCACTGGTAGACCGGATTTTGAATTTGCCAGAGGAACAATTTATCTCAATCAGCCCGGTCTTTGATTATCCTATAGAAAAAAAGAAAGGGATCTTTGAGACAGACCTTTGCTCTGTATGTGGTGAACGAACGTTTATCCATAAATTACAGGTTATTGGCGGCAAAAAGCTTTGTATTCCTTGCTCTGAAAAGCAGAAGTAGTCACATCTGGGAAGTGAAATGATATGATGGAAATCTGGGCGGGGCTGGTAACCCTGGCGGCAACCACGGTGTTAACTATAGCTGGTGTGGGAGCCGCTTTTATTCTTATTCCGATATATTTAGGTCTGGGCATTGAGTTGCATACATCCATGAGCACTGCACTACTGCTTAACAGTATTGCTATGATCTTTGCTTCAATAAATTATGCCCGTGAGAGATTAATACTCTGGCGGCTGGCCTTGCCCATTCTAATCACCGCAACAATAGTATCACCTTTAGGAGCGTATTCCAGCCAATATGTGCCAAGGAATACACTATTGGTTTTATTTATTCTATTTTTAATCTTTGCCGCTTCCATGATGCTGTTCTACACGCCAAAAACCGCTGATAAACAAAAGTATGGTGGGGCGCAGCTGGCGGTGGGAATTGGAATAGGTGCTATTGCCGGGTTTATAGGCGGACTGCTCGGTGTCGGTGGTGGTAATATAATCGTTCCGGCACTGGTATGGCTGGGCATTGAAGCCAAGAAAGCCTCGGCCACTACTTCCTTTGTCGTTATATTCTCTTCCTTTTCAGGGTTTCTGGGAAGGGCTTCTCTAGGCCAACTTGATGCTAATCTGCTGATATTTACTGTGGTCGGCTCCATTGGCGGTGCGCTTTTAGGTTCCTGGCTGTTGAGTAAAAAGCTGCAAAACCGCCAGGTCAAAGTTGCAATTGGAATAATCCTTTACTTTATCGCACTTAAGATGGGATATGATTTATTAAGCTAAAAAGATTGTCATCTTTAACCTAAATCTTATTTTTTACTGAATCCAGTCTCATTTCTTAATGAATCCCGCAGTGCAATTTATATTATGCCCTTTTTTGCTGTTGACCTTTACGTTACGTCAAGGTGTATAGTGTGATTGTCAGGAGGCGTGAGCGTGGAGTATTCAATCCAAAAATTAAGTAAAATGGCGGGCGTCAGCAGCCGCACCCTGCGTTACTATGACGAAATAGGCATCCT
>JBDKUD010000032.1:0-15009 GCA_039679805.1 Syntrophomonas sp.
GCGAAGTTCTCGCCCGTGATGTCGGTGTGGGAGCCGTTCCGGGATCAAGCTTTTTTCACGAAGATATTAACCATCTAATCCGGCTGCATTTTGCTAAAGAGGACAATACCCTGTACGAAGCATTGGATCGGCTAAGCCGAATCAGGACCAAGATCAAAGCACGCCGGTAGTTTGGGTGACAGGGGGACGGGGTTGTTGACAACATAAAAGTTCTATGACTAGTTAAATCGAGTGTTGTCAATACCCCGCCCCCCGTTACCATTTCGAGAGTTGTTCGTATAATTAACCTCCATTTGGCATATAGCTATTATGGCCATAATAGCTTAAAATGGAGGTGAGATAATGACCAGGAGGGTTTCCATTATGACAATAGTCTCAATTAAACAAGCCAAAGATAACCTGACCAGGCTGCGTAGAGAAGCAATTACGGGCAAAGAAATTATTCTATCGGATGCAAAACGCAAAGATGAACCTGATGCATCCTTAATCTCTACAGCTTTGCTGGATGAATTATGCGAGACTATGAAATTTACTTACAAATGGCCTGATAATCCTGATAAAAAAACCGGGCTCTATTCCATATGGAATAACGAAACAAACATCTATGGCACCGGTCCAACCAAGGCTGATGCTATGAATGACTTTATTGATAATATTTTGGATTATACCCAGGCCTTTTTTGACGATCTTCCTTATTACTTAAGCAAAAATAATCCCAACCGCAGTCATTACTGGTATCTAAGGCGGGTTGCGAGGTTTTCTGAAGACAGGGATAAGCTAGTGCAAACGCTGGAGTTGCCAGAGGCTAACTAACATGGGTTATACATTTACCTGGGATGATCTGATTAAGATTTGCCAAGCGTTAGGCATGAAGCAAGAAAATAGTACAGTATGGAAGGGCATAGGTTCTGACGGCAAAATGAGAACCTGTACTGTTCATGCAAAACATAAAGGACCTATTGGTGATGGACTCATTAATGAAATAGCCAAAAAACAGCTTCTGTTTAAATCGAAACAAGATATGTATCAATTTTTAAAAGAATTATAGGTTACGGAGAACAGAAGATTCTAATCAAGATCCCTTCGGAAAACAGTTTACGGAGTGAGTTAAAGGAAGGTGTCGGTCATAACATTTGTTATCACGCCACAAATGGAGGTTTTGCCGGGGCCTAATAGAGGAAAGTTCCCTTTTTGTTATTGCTTGCTAATAGAAGATCAGGTCCGCGTGCTTTTTGACAGCAGTTGCGGGCCTGATCATGCCGCACGACTTCGTCGCCAGGGTTTGGATATTATCGTTAACACTCATTTTCATTTGGATCATACCCTGTTGAACCAGCAATTGGGTGAGGTAGAAGTATGGTGTCACGAATTGGATGCCCCTGGCATCCGTTCGATGGAAGCCTTCCAGAACATGTACGGATATGCCGCTTTTGGAGCTCCAGAGCAGGGAATCAAAACCATTCAAACCTACCTGTTGAAGCCCTGTCCGGTGCACCGTGAATTAAATGATGGCGATCTGCTTGATTTCGGCCAGGTGAAAATGAGGGTTATTCATACGCCAGGCCATACTCCGGGGCATTGCTCTTTTTATGACGAAAACAGCGGCGTCCTGATCAGCGGGGATATAGATCTGGTTGGGTTCGGCCCCTGGTATGGACATCAATGCAGTGATTTAGATGATTTGCTGGCTTCTATTCAGAAGTGCATGGATTTACATCCCCGACTGGTTGTATCGGGGCATAAAGGGGTTGTCAGCAAAGACTTGCCAGCCAGGTTTTCGGCCTACCGTGATTGTATTTTGCGCAAGGATGAGTTGGTTTTGCAAGCCCTATTTAAACCCCGTACCCTCGAGCAGATGGCAACCAGAGGGTTGTTTTACGGAACGCTGGATATACCGGCATATTACCAGATATTTGAGAAGCAGGGAGTTTTAAAGCATTTACAAAGATTAATAAAACTCGGTCTTATTGATTCAGATGGTGAATATTACTATCGCACCTGACTACAAGAAATTCATCGCATCCAGTTGCCGTTCACTCAACCGCCTATCACCACGGTTACGCCTTGCGCGAGGCAGTCAGCTTCATAAATATCATCAGGGCTATTACTTTTCATTGACTCAATCGTTGGAAAACCCGCCCGGGTCAAATGTTCCGCCATATTGTTCCCGATGCCAGGTATTTTCGTTAGTTCTGACTTCATAATCTCACCCGCCAATTTTCTTGAATGTGACGTGCTTCTCTTTCAACGAAATCTTACCGACCGAATATCCGAACCCTACTGCTACTTTTTTAGCGTTCAAGAAAGAGTGGTCGATGTCAAAGCCGAGGATGCTGCGAACCTCATCAAAGGTCAGCTTCAACGTGTCGCTGCCGTCGGCTTGCAGATGTTTCCACAGAGGTTCATATTTGCTCATAAGGCGATCTCCTTAATCAGTACGCACATTTTTATCCAACGGGGATATCAAACGGGGACGGTCCCATTTTTCCCTTTTTGGAAAGGTAACGGATGGTACATTTTGCTCCGTCCCTTTTGTCCACCCTTTGTCCATAAAGGAACGGGTTCCTATAAATTAGTTTGGCAAACAAAAACCTTCTTCAAGATAGTAAAAACTTTGAGGTGGTATGAAATTTTTAATTAACGCCCCAGGTTCAAGTGGCTTAATAAATGATTCAACTGAATCGATAAACAATGCGTAGCCCGTTTCATAATCTTTAAAATAGCGCTTAAAATCATCTTCATCCACTCCACTGTGGTCTGAGCACCTTTCCCAGAGCTTTTTCGGATTGTCTTTGATCACCGAAGAAATATATGCGACTCCAACAATCATTTTAACTGGACTTGTGGAATATAGCAAAAAAGCGACAGGCAGAAGGGAGGGAGCCTTTTTTCGAAACTCGAATTTTTTATCGCCGGTGAGAATTTTGTTTATGTAGATTGGTTTTATTGAGATTACACCGTAATTCATATTATCGGGTCTCCAAAATCTTCATTCCCAATTCGGTTCTATTGGTGACAATGCTGCAAATTAGCTTTGGTCAGATGTTTTAAACTCGCCTAGCCTTGTGCATTCAATCATGCGGTCCAGGGTTTGCAAGGTAAAAACCTTGCCCCGGGTGGCAATGAGCATTTTTTTCATATCTTCCCTGCGTACTCCAAATCCTCGCCCGCCTATACAGGCGATCACTTCGAATCCGGTCTTGCCGTTGCTGGCAAAAGCGGCGCTCAATTCGCCCAGGTGTTGAATCCGCGTTACCTTATCCCGGGCGGTACCGTCGTCTTCGGTAATCTTGGCTTCAATTACCACCTGGGGATTAAACTCACTGGGAATAATGAAATCTGGAGTCTGGTCAAAACCGGCAATCTTTTCGGCTCTTTTGGTCTTGCGATAACTAATGCCGGCCTTAAAGAGTAATTCCTCAATGGCTGCTTCAAGGCTGTCACCAATCAGATCAGAGACCGAATCCCGGTGACCCGCAAAAGGACGGCCCAAAAAGCGTTCATACAGAAGCATTGAATAAGGAACCCCTATACCCGCCAGGCTCTTTAATCCAGCCAGCCCCTGTCTGGTGTCGGCCTTATCCAGCCGGTGTATTTTGTCTGATGGGATTGAGGGAAACGGCGACGTTATAAGCTGGCAGGCAGCTGTGATTAAAGCCTTTACCCGTGCAACGGTTTGTTCGCTTTTTGATAGTGGCTTTGCAGGGTTGAGGCGGATGGTCCGGTCAAGGGCGCGGGCGAATCCCTGGGTGACTTCTGTTCCTGTTCGCTGAGTCGCGATATAGGCCCACTCCGGAGGGGTAAAACCCAGGATGCTGCGTAATATGATCAAAACCATGGGTGACGTTTGTGCCGCTTCAAATATTTTTTCCGGGCTCATATCCTGAAATCCCCGAGTGGCCAGTTTAAGTGCTTCATAACCCTGTTCGAATACCGGAAAGTCTACAAAACCGTTTCCCCTGGGCATGGTCATGAAATCCGATTCCAGGGAAGAAAAGACGGCTGAAACATAGGGCTCTAAATCCTGAATCATATCCTCATAATCAACTTCAAAAGGCAATATCATCGTGGTCCCCCCCGTATTCCCCGTTCTCTTCCACAGCCGCCCAGCTTTGCCTGGCCGGTGCCGATACATCTGTCAAAAGGTATTCCTTGACCTGCTGCCATCCTCCCAGCGCTTCAATCTGATTGGCAACCCTGGTCATTTTCACATCAGTCCCGGCGTCTTTATCCCAATCATTACGCAAATACCAGACGGCCAGACGGATCAAGTGCCCGTAGGCAATACAACGCATATCCCCTTGAGTAAATTTGATAGCGCCTTTTTCCAATTGCTTCAAGTCTTCGCGAACTAAACCAGCAATACCTTCAGCGGTTGAAACAATAGTGCGTCGGCTGATAAGTCCGGTAGAGCGGCATACGAATACCGTATCCATTATTGAGGACCCGGTGCCGTTGATATGAATGGAAGCCCCCATCTCAGCCGGACAGGGCAGGGAAGCGGAACAAACCAGCCCCGAATCCAGAAGGGCGACCGCCACCGGAATATAAGCGTTTATATCATTGTGATGGTAGGTGAATACAAAGGGAGCCCCGGGCTTTAATGCACTGGTCATATTCTGAAATACCAGGGATATTCCCTCCTGGAAATGCTCCAGGCCCCGCTCCATGGTGGTATTGCCGGTCAGTTCATCCTCAGCGCGGGTGGAATTGTTCTGGAATGCCTGTAAATCAGCTCCCATCAAACGACGCAACCATACATAGCAAAAGTCCATCAGTTCGGCGTACTGGACATTGCCAAAGTAGGGAGGGTCGGTCAAAACGGCATCCAACGATGCCGGTGAAAGTTTGAGTTCGGTGGAACTGCCGCAAACCAATCGCACCGCTCGGGAGGATTCATCATCGGAATTACTACCAGTCCCGATCCATTCGCCAGGGATGGGAACCTGAACCTTTTTCCCCTTGTGATGTCTGATTTCAAAAGGCTGCTGGCAATAATCCTTGGCGCGCGCGTATTTTTCAATAATGTTGTTCCAACCCCCGCTGCCCACATTGGTACCTTTTCTCTCATCAATAATGCCCAGCAGGTTTGATTCGCACTGCATCAGGCCTACCGGGAAGCCGTGCACCGAAAAAATATCCAGGGATTTCAAAGCGCTGGTATCATAGCGGCATAGCATGTTCTGATAGCGCAGGAGGTCGGATAAATTTGTAGCCAGGGCTGCTCTAACCTCGCCTGGGGGCAGACAGGCTATATGCCGGCAGCTTAGCTCCAGCCCCAGTAGCTGCCGTGAATTGAATAACTCCCGGTACTTCTGATAACCCCAGCGGTGCAGGCGGGTGGACTCGTCTCCAGCGGGTATGTCCTCGTTGGGGACAAAACGACTCTGGATGGCATTCCATTCATTATTGGCTTGCTTATATTTCAATAAGTCCTGCTCATCCGGTTTCTTGAAAAAACGTCCCTGGTGATCTGGTTTGCAGCGGGGGCAGAAATATTCAATAGCCGCCATGCGATGCAACGGCGCTCCCTGGCTGGGCCTGGGATAGCGGTTCACTTTGCCGCAGTAGGGGCAGGTGATGCGGCCGCCGCGGGCCGGGCCTTCCTGGTGCAATAAAGACTGGCAAGTCTTGCAGGCTCCTGGGTTTTTAGGGTTCTCAACTTCGTTCAGCTCACCGCAATTACTGCAGATCAAGACGTATAAGGGATGACGGCTGTTGGTTGACAGCGTATAGCCTGGAAACAGATCGGCGTTTTGCCCGCATTCTTCGCAGGGCAGGGTCTTTATCCATAAAAAATACTTTACTAACGCTTCCTCATTCCCGCAGATAGTGCAGCGGGTGTGATAATAAGGGCCAATCTGCTGCCGCAGCTGCTCTACAAGGTTATTGGACGCCTGTCGGTAGTCTTCCAGGTTTAAAGTAGCTAACTCCCGTTGGACTATCCAGTAAGACATGGGGTTTATATCACAGCCGATTACATTACAACCCAGGCGGTTGGCCTCTAATACCGGGGTGCCTCCGCCCATAAAAGGATCGGCTATAGTAATACCGCCCAGATCATTGGTCTGATAAAAAGCCTCCTGCAAAGCTCCCGCACCGAACTCAGACAGCAAAAGGCCCCGGAACAAGGTCCCCGGGCGGCGGGCAAACCATTTATGAACAGCGATAATGGGCCTATAGTTCTGTTGAATCTGCTTCTCCCGCAGAGCTAAATGGGCCAAAAAGGGAACATCAAAATCCTTCTCAATCACAGGAACAAATGCCTCCATTTCATAATGAAACATTCGGCAAGATGAGCAGATATCCCTTTAGTGCACGCCAAATAGGACATTTTGCTACGTCCCCCGTGCGTCTAGGTTGTCGACAAACCCGTCCCCCTTACCCTTCTGGCCAAAAATCCATTTGAATTAACTTAAGGTACAAAAAGTCAAATAATAGCTTTATAATATATAATGTGGATATTTATGGAATAATATCTAATCCTTTAGGTAATTTGGGAGGAAAATATGAAAATACTAATCCTTCACTTAAGTGATATTCACATGAAAAACAAAAGCAATAGTATTGCAGAAAAAAGAGAAAAGATATTTGATGCAATAAAAAATTGTTGTACTGAATGCGAAGCAGTTTTTCTGTGCTTAACTGGGGACATTGCAAACGCCGGAAGTGAAGAAGAATATGATGAAGCAGTTAGCCTATTTGAATATCTAACAGATAGTATCAAACAGTATTCTGATAAAAAAATATATAGTGTTATAATACCTGGTAATCATGATTGTAACTTTGCCCAGGAAAACTCAGTTAGAGATTTAATAATTTCAAAAATACATGACGATCCCAGTACAAATATTAAACCAGATTTTATAGAAGCATGTTGTGCTATACAAAGCGAATTTTTTGAGTTTTGTGATTGGTTTGAAGATGCGGATTCAGCATTATTTCACCATAAACTAATTAAAATTTGGGATTTCGATTTGGGAACAAAGAAAATTAGAATTACTGGTTATAATACTGCTTGGATGTCTCAATTACAAGAGAATCAGGGAAAACTAATATTTCCTTTTGATAGACTCAAGATTCCCATATTTGAAGAAGTCTCACTACAAATAAGTCTGCTGCATCATCCCTATAATTGGAATCAGGCGAATAATGCAAGGAGGTTTTTCCGGCAAATTGTTAATCAATCTGACATAGTATTAACTGGACATGAGCATGTTTCATCAGATATTGTGACTTATGATCAGGTAAGCGATATTACCGAATATGTAGAGGGTGCTGTCTTACAAAATCATGATGATGAAAACGATAGTGGATTTAACATAATTATTATTGACCTGGAAGAAGAGAAAAGAAAGTCGCTTAATTTCTCCTGGAATGGAAGGTTATATAAGTGTAATGATTCGAAAGATGAATGGGTAGCATACAAGAAATTAAATAAAAATAGAATATTTCAAATAAATCCTGCCTTTCTAAAAAGACTGGAAGATCCTGGGGCCTCTTTTTCGCATCCAAGAAAAGGACAGATATTACTTGACGACGTTTATATATACCCTAATTTAAAGGATCTTCAAGTACGTGATAAAAATGGACACAAGTTTAGAAATACAGTTATTGAATCGTCTACATTATTTATTAAAAACCAAGAAAATAAAGTAGTTTTAGTTGGGGAGGAAAAAAGCGGAAAGACCGCATTGTGTAAAAAATTATTTTCTTATTATTTTAATTCGGGAGATGTGCCAATTTACTTGCAAGGGAAGTCTATAAAAACCTCGTCTATCGAAGAAATTGAAAAGTTTATAAAAAAAGTATTCGCATCACAATATAACATAAAAGAAATTCAAGAGTTCGATCAATTAGATTACAAAAAGAAAGTCATTATTATTGACGATTTACATAAATCCCCCTTAAATAGCAAATATAGGACTAAATTTATTCATAATCTTTGCCAAAAGTATGATCGAGTCATTATTACAGTTAATGATTTTTATCGAATGGAAGACTTGGCATCTAATTCTAGTAAGGAATATAGTTTACAATTCAAACATTTTGAAATAATGCAGTTTGGACATCTATTAAGATCAAGACTTATTAATAGATGGAATAACTTGGGACGGGAAGAATATCTAGAGGAGAAAGATCTAATTAGAGAAAACGATAGGATTAAACAAATCATTGATAAAATCATAGGAAAAAATCTAGTACCCTCCTATCCATTCTTTTTATTAACTATGTTACAATCCAACGAAATACATTTATCCCATAATCTCTCAAATAGTACCTACGGATATTATTATTCAGTCCTAATAACAACTGCTCTAAGTAAGATAAATTTGAATAATGAAGAAATTGACGCTTATAATAATTATCTTACAGAATTAGCTTATTGCTTTTTTTCAAAAAATATCACACAGATAACCAATGAGGATTTTCGATTATTTCATAAAGAGTTTTGTACAAAATATGATATTGAACCAGATTACAACGAAAATAAAAACATGTTAATTATAGCATCCATACTTGATGAATACGATGAAAATTATTGTTTTACCTATGATTTTATCTATTACTATTACGTCGGTAGCTATTTAGCACGAAATTTATCTGACCCCAATATCCGAAAACAAATTTCTGAAATGTGTAAAAGAATATATAGAGAAGAATTTGCGAACATAATTATGTTTCTTACACATTTAAGCAAAGACCCTTTTATAGTAGAAGAGATAATAAAACAAGGACAAGAAATATTTTCGGAATTCCCAGTTGCTACACTAGAAAAACACACATTAGTTGTAAATGATCTTTTGGATGAAATACCAAAACTTGTTTTGGAAAGAAGGGAAATTAGTAAAACCAGGGAAGACAAATTAATCTTAGAAGATGAAGCGGAAATGATTAATGGTCATAATGATGCTTCTAACGAAAAAGATTTCAATTTTGACGATGATGTTAGCCAATTGGATAACATTTCTAAACTTAATCTTGCCTTTAAGACTATAGAGATTATGGGGCAGATATTGAAAAACTACTATGGATCTCATATAGGTCCAGTGAAATTAGATTTATGCAGTGAAGCATATATGATTGGATTAAGGGCATTAAATTCATTTTGTTCTGTTCTTGAGGACAACAGAGAAAACCTGGTAGAGTTAATAGAATCGATTCAATTAGAAGAAGGTCTGAACGAGCCTGAAAAGATCAAGAAGAATGCGAAGAAAACGGTTTTTATGTTCTACTTATTGATTTGTTATTCGTTCATTAAGAAAACAGCAGAGGCAGTGGGCTTTGAAAAATTGTTACCCACTTTCGAAAAAATTCTGGCCGGTAATAATACAACAGCAGTAAGTTTAATTGATATCTCGATAAAACTCGACTTTTTTAAAGGGCTTCCTATAAGTGAGATAAAAAAACTTAAGGAGCGTTACAAAGATAACGTTTTGGCTGAAACAATTCTTCAATATTTGGTATTAAATTATATTTATATGTTTCCCACGACTGAACAAGATAAGCATAGGATTAGTAATATGTTCGGTATTCCAATTGATGCCCAAATCGCAATTGACCATACATCAGCGGAAAAAAAGCAATTAGCCAATTAAACGTTTATTAAATACTAATCAGTTTCCGCATCATTAATTCTAACATCATCAAGGAATTCAGCTATAGATATATCAAGACCTCTTGAGATTCTCAACAAAGTAGCTAGCTGAGGATTTTTGCTTCTCCCTTTTAAAATGCCATCTACTGTTGACTGGGTCAGCCCAGACAAAACGGCCAGTTTATTTATGCTGATTCCTTTTTCCTTGCATAAATCCATTATTCTAGCCGCTACTGCTTCGCCTAATGTCATCTTTCCACCTCATCAGCTAACGATATATCGTTAGAAATATCTTACCAAAAATTTTCCTGCTGCAATTAACCATCTGACGTTGATTTTGGGGGAAGTTGGAATTATACTTTTATTAACGCCGCGTGGTTAATTGTGGGAGAGGTGGATAAAATGAGCAAACTCATCAAGCGATACCGCCTGCTTCGGGGCTGGAGCCAGAGCCGGTTAGCCCGGGAGTCGGGGGTGTCGCAGACATACATATCTGAGCTGGAGGCGGGGAAGTGGACGCCGAATATTTCAGTCTTGCGCAAATTGGCAGCAGCCCTGGGGGTTCCGGTTTCGGCACTCCTGGATGAAGAAGTTGAGGGGGGTGAGGAAGATCAATTACCGGTCAATAGTGGAAGGGTTGAAGTCCAGGTTTGTTAATGAAGATGAAACTGATGAAATAGGGGAGTATGGGAAGCAAGCGTTATCCTTGGGTGATCTTTCCGACACCCTGGAACAACTCGATTTTCAGATCCGATTTTTATCCGGCCTGGTTTTCCGGCTGGCCAAGGAATCCGGCATTGCTGAGAATAGCGGCATCCGCATCCTGCGCAGCCTGAATGAGGTAGGGGAGTATATGTACAAAAATGAAGGCGACATGGTGATGCTGGCCTCCCCGGAGCATATGCCGGTGGTGTTCAAGCGCCGGGATTTAGGATGGATCAAGGATTCGCACGAATTCGCCAACTGGCTGATGGCGAACTGGACCCCCGAATCGCTGGTGATTGCCGTCACCTGATCGACCAATTTTGCTGGTAATTTCAGGTTGATTTTTGTAATTATCTGTGCATAGAATAGAAAGAGAGGATTCCGATCTGTGAAATCGAAATCCCCTCTAGCCATCAGGAGCTTACAACAATTCCTGGTGCGATCATAAGGCTATGTTTTATTCAACTTATAGGAGCAGATTAGCTCCTATTTTTGTTGAGTTGAATTATAGCAATAAAGACTAATAAAAGGCTGCATATTGCTGTTATTAACTCAAACAAGTGATCACCCCCTTTTCCTGGGGCTACCAGGAATTGGAGGTGTTCCATCTGGCTATACATATTTTACCATCAAACAAACGTTCGGTAAATGATCTCGCTTAGTAATATTTCCGACACCCTGGAACAGCTCGATTTTCAGATCCGCTTTTTATCCGACCTGGTTTTCCGGCTGGCCTAGGAATCCGGTATAGCCTAGAATAGCGGTATTCCCATCCTGCGCGGCTTGGACGAGGTAGGGGAGTAAATATATAAAAATGAAGGCGATATGGTAATGCTTACCTCCCCGGAGCATGGGCCGGTGGTCTTCAAACACAGGGATATAGGATGGGTGAAGGATTCGCACCAGTTCGCCAACTGGCTGATGGCGAACTGGACCCCCGAGTCGCGGGTGATTGCTGTCACCTGGGCCGTAGTCCCGCGATTGCCTTGAGATGAGAGACATTTGTGTTTATGTTTAGGAGCAATATAACTTTCGCAAAAACTTGTGACTACTCGAAATACCTTGTTATAGTAGGTGAATAATATAGCATTTATCTGGAAATTTACGTAGATTAATCTTTATTCTTTGGGAGATGGTTTTTATGGAATGGAAAGAAGGACAGTATAAAATAAGCGATGATAAATCACTTTTATCTCTTGAAAAAATATGCGATTTATTATCAAAAAGTTATTGGGCCAATAAAAGACCTGCAGAAACAATTTCTAAATCTATTGAAAACTCAATATGTTATGGCATTTATTCTGATGAAGAACAAATTGGTTTTGGACGAATCATTACTGATTATGCGACAACGTACTACATTTGTGATGTTATATTGGATGAAAAGTATAGAGGTAAAGGTTTGGGCAAAAAACTAATTGAATGTATGATAGGTTGTAAGGATTTTAGTGATTGTCAAGGAATGCTGGGAACTAAAGATGCTCATGGACTTTATCAACAGTATGGCTTTATAAAAGATGAAAAGAGTTTTATGCGTAGACCGCCCAGTATTTTATAATATCCGAAGCGCTTCTTTATTGGCCACCGGCGGGGGGATCTGGCTGGATAGTTGAAGCAACCAGACCAACTTATACTGCAACGGGAACTTCATTAGCTACGCCGATTTATTATGAACCATTGCCCGATTATGGATATTGGAAAAGTAGAAATACTATCTTTGTGTCCGCTCCGGGATATGAGTCTAAGTCAGGAAATGCGTATTCTCCGCAGTTAACCATCGATTAGGAGATTATTATCTATGATGACTGAAGAAGAATATTCGTGCAACAGATGAACTAACCCGCTGGTAATATCAGGTTGATTTTTAGAATCATCTGTGCATAGAATAGATCGAGAGGATTACGATCGGCAAATCGAAATCCCCTCTAACCATCAGGAACATTCAACAACTCCTGGTGCAATTAAGTGTATTTTTATTATGTTTAGGAGCTGTTAGCTCCTATTTTTGTTTTCGTGTATTACTGCAATAATAACAAGTATGATGCTGCAAAATGCTGTGATGAACTCAAGCAATCTATCACCCCCTTTTCCTGGGGCTGCCAGGAATTGGAGGTGTTCCTTCAGGCTATACATATTTTACCATCAAACAGGTGTTTGGTAAACGACCTCATCTATAACACTTCTGACATCCCCAATTGACTCGATTTTCAAATACGCTTCTTATCCGGCCTGGCTTATCAGCTGGTGTTGAAATCTGGTACCGGTGATTAGTTTCTTTTACGGGTAGCATAATATCCTTGAGGTGAAGACAAATGAAACGGGGGCAATTTCCCCTGCAGCAATATGGGACAGAGAAATTCGGGACTTTAAAGCAAGTTTTGCTGCATAAGCCGGTAGAATCATTACCTATTGTCAATGCCAGTAATTATCGTTATTTTCTCTTTGACAGGATACCGGATGTTGAGCGCTATCTATATGAACACCAGGCCTATGCTGAACTGCTTAAATCGCTTGGCATTGAGGTGTTTGAATTGAGCGATCTGGTTGTCAGGAACCGTGATTTGCTAGAGAGGCTTCCCAATCTAGCTTATTTGCATGATACATGCGCAGTAACCCAAAAGGGGGCCATCCTCTCGAAAATGTCTTCGGGGGCAAGACAGCATGAGGAAATTGTGGTTAGGGAAGCATTGCAAACGTTGGGTATTCCCGTCTTTTATGAATTCGAAGAAGGGCAGCAGTTTGAAGGATGCTTGTTTTTGTCGCCCCGTACTCTTTTTGTAGCTAATACTGAACGCCATAGCCAACGATCCATTGAGCAGCTCATTCCTCGGGCATTGGAGTATTTTGACGAAGTAATATGTGTAAAGATACCAAAATTAAGGCGTTTTATGCATTCCGATATGATTTTTAACCGGGTGAATGAAAATCTGGCTCTAGCCTATCTGCCGGCGTTTGAGTCTGTTATACACTATACTCGTGAGGCAAGCGGAATAATCGATGACTTTCAGGTTTTCATGGAGGGGCGCGGGATGGAGATTTTGAATGTTTCCGACGAGGAGCAGCAGCATTGGGCAACCACCTTTGTACCCTTTAAATCTGACTCGATCATCCATTACGATATTGCCCTCAGTAATAGAACGAAAAAGGAACTGGCCAGCCGCGGAGTGCAGGTTAGAGAGTATCATCCCGAAGCGCTTCTAGCCGGTGGAGGCAGCCTTCGCTGCCTCACTTTACGTCTATTGCGGTGCTAGTTGTTATGAAGGTGTTATGGTTGAGAAAAAACTGCCAACTGGTTGATAGCGAACTGGACCCTGTGACGAACAAAGGCTACCGTGATTCATTGGCTGGTTGAAGCCAATTGGTTCCCCAAACTATAAGCTTTATTCATTAACTCCTGCATCCGGGCAATCTCTCCCACATTCCTCACCCCCGGGGCAATAATCGTATCCAGGACCTCAAATCGGCTCATTTGCAGCAGTTTCTCAAACCAGGAAAAAACATATCGGAAGGCTTCGGGATCGGAGCTTCCCTGGGTGAACACCAATATCGCCTTTTTACTGTCCTTTAATCTTATGGACATATCAGAATTTACAAAGGCATACCAGCGGTCAATAAAGAGCTTGGTTTGCCCGCTGATGTTCCACATGTATATCGGAGAGCCGATGATTATGGCATCCGCCTCTTCGATATCTTTATAAACCGGGGTCATATCATCCTGCTGTTTGCAATAGCCGTTAATCTTGCAGAAACCGCAATCCTGGCATCCTTTGAATGTCATATCATTGAGGTGTATTAGGTGGGTTGCTGCTCCCCGGTCAGAGGCACCCTGCAGAATATGTTTTATCAAAACATCCGTGTTTCCACCTTTTCTAGGGCTCCCTACTACGCCGATAATGTTCATTTATTCACCCCCGCAATTTCTTCACTGTGGTTTGTGTTATAATATAAACGCAATAATACAAAAATCATAGTAGTTATAATTTTTATACTAAGTACATACGGAAGGAGAAATACCGTGTTTTCCAAAGCATCAGGTCAGGAAAAAAATACTTGTGCGATTCAGGACGTTTTTTCTCTGGTCAGTGCCAAGTGGGTCCTGCCTCTTCTTTGCGAATTAGGCCAGGGAACAAAACGCTTTGGCGAGTTGAAAAGAGCACTTCCCGGGATCAGTCCCAATACGCTGTCAATGCGTTTACAGGAGCTGGAGAAAGCCGGGATCATAAATAAGAAGGTGTATCCGGAAGTGCCCCCACGGGTAGAGTACTCTTACACCACCCGTGGTCAAGAACTCGGGGTTGCGCTGATCCCTTTGATTCAATGGACCCTGGATCATTACGAAAATAGTGAGTCAGACGATGCTCGGGAACTCATAAATAGATGTATTAACAAGAGTTGTGGTCAGTAAATTTCTTCACCAAAGCATGGTGAACTAGTCTCCCGAATCGTTGGTGATTACTTATTCACGATAAAAGGGGATGTAAGCCTGCCAAATTGGGAATTTCAGGTTGATTTTTGGAATCATCTGTGCATAGAATAGATCGAGAGAATTCCGATCGGCAAATCGAAATCCCCTCTAGCCATCAGGGACATTCAACAATTCCTGGTGCAAATGAGTGAATCTATTATTATGTTTGGGAGCTTTTAGCTCCTATTTTTGTTTTCATGTATTATTGCAATAATTACAAGTAAAATGCTGAAAAGTGCTG
>JBDKUD010000049.1:0-1686 GCA_039679805.1 Syntrophomonas sp.
AGAACGGGAAGGAAGTACCTAATCAAAGTGGGATAGAAAAATCCAGCGGGAATGAGGAACAAGCAGTATCTACCGCTACCGGTGGCCAATTGAAAGTTCACTTTATCGATGTCGGTCAGGGAGATGCTATACTGGTCCAAGCCCCGGAAGGCGAAAACATGCTAATAGATGCCGGGGACAATGATTATGGCAGCCAGGTGGTAGATTACCTTCATTCGCAGGGGGTAAAAAACCTGGATATAGTAGTGGGCACCCATCCCCATGCTGACCATATTGGAGGAATGGATACAGTAATAAATAGTTTCCCGGTAAATAACATATATCTGCCCCGGATGACTCATTCTTCGCGGAGTTTTGAAGACGTTTTAATGGCAGTAAAAAGTAAAGGACTAAAAATTAAAACTGCTCGGGCAGGTATAATAATTCCTCTTAAAGGTGTCCAAAGCACATTTATAGCCCCGGTGGGGGAGAAATATGAAGATTTAAATAACTACAGTGCTGTAATAAAGCTGAATTATGGTTTAAAGTCTTTTCTGCTAACCGGAGATGCGGAGCATGAATCAGAAAACGAAATGATAGCTAGCGGAGTGGACCTGAAAGCAACGGTTTTAAAAGTTGGTCATCACGGCAGCACTTCCAGTACGGGCTACAAATTTTTAAAGGCGGCGGCACCAGAATATGCAATTATAATGGTGGGAAGGGATAACCCTTATGGCCATCCTCATCAGGAAACATTAAATAGATTATCCGATGCAGGGATAAAAATTCTTCGTACTGACCAAAATGGAACTATTGTTATTAGTACAGATGGTAAGAATATAAATATTAAGACAAATCATTAATTTAACAGGAGGAGTCCTAATATGATTAAGGGTATAATTGACCGTTTTGAAGACGACTTAGTTATTATTGAAATTGAAGGAGAAAACAAGTTAGTAAAACGTAGTGATATTCCCCCAGAGGCCCGAGAAGGTGACATTGTCGTTTTTTCTCATAACAAATGGATTATTGATAAAGATGCCACCACAGATCGCAAAAATAATATCGACAAGCTGGCTAACGAGCTGTGGAGCGAATAATGATATAATTTTATTAGAGACATTAGTCTAGGTTAACAGAAAAGGAGTAGCTTCTGTGGAACAGATATTAAACCGAATATTTAAAGATACCCATATACCTATAAAACAAGTTCAAGCGGTAGTTAAATTACTTGATGATAGCAACACTGTCCCGTTTATCGCTCGTTACCGGAAGGAAATGACCGGAGGCCTTGATGAAATACAAATTCGCTTGATTGAAGAAAGGCTGAAATTCCATCGCAGCTTGGAGCAACGTAAACAAGAAGTAATTCGCCTTATTGACGAACAAGGTAAATTAACTGATGAATTGCAACTACAAATTAATCAGGCTTTGAAATTGATTGATATCGACGATATCTATTCACCATTTCGTCCGAAACGTAGAACCCGGGCATCAATGGCTCGCGAAAAAGGACTCCAACCTTTAGCCGACTACTTGCTTTCTTTCCCGGCTGAAGATGATACCTACAAAGAAGCTGCCAAGTATATCTCTGATGAGGTTGCAACAATTGAAGCTGCCTTACAGGGGGCTATTGATATTGTGGCCGAGCAAGTCTCGGAAGACGCAACTGCCCGGGGATGGATAAGAGAATATACCCGCAAGTTT
>JBDKUD010000226.1:0-5778 GCA_039679805.1 Syntrophomonas sp.
ATTTAATCAACTGGGGATGAGCTTCACAGACTAAGGTTTCGTTTTCTAAATACCCCATATTAGCCAGCTTACGCTTCACTTCGCAGGCAAGAGCAAAAAGGTTAATAATATGCCCGCGTCCCTGGCATACATTACAGTCTTCAGTAAAGAACTCAGATATTCCATACCGGGATTTTTTTCGGGTCATCTCCAGGAATCCCAGTCCAGTCATACCAATTATGCGAGTATGGGCTTTATCCTTCTCCAGTTCCCGCTTAAGAGTTGTTATTACCTCTTTTTCATTCTCCTTGTCCTTCATATCAATAAAATCTATCAAAATAATACCACCCACGCTGCGCAATCGCAGTTGACGGGGTATCTCTACTGCCGCTTCCATATTTAACTTAAAAACCGTATCCTCAAAATTATCATGGCCAGTAAATTTACCACTATTAACATCTATTACGGTCATGGCTTCAGTTACATCAAAAATCAAATACCCACCGTTCTTCAACCATACCTTACGTTTTATAGCCCGTCTAATATCCTTTTCCAGCCCGCACTTTTCGAACAGATCTCCTTCAACATACTGAGCTTCAAACCCGTAGCGCATATTTTTATCACTCAAGAAACTTGCAATCTTGGTTTTTAGTTTTAAATTATTAATAAGTACCCGGCGAATATCACCATCCAGATAATCTCGCAGGGTTCTCTCGATTACATCAATATCTTCATAAATCAAATTAGGTGCTTTACTATGTTCATACCGATTTTGCACCTCTGCCCACACAGCCAGTAATTCTTCCAATTCCGAGATTACTTCCGCATCCTCAGCCTCGGCACAGGCGGTACGCAAAATAATTCCGGTATTTTCAGGTTTGTGGGTTTCTATCAGGTTCTTTAGGTACTCCCTTCTCGGGTTGTCCGTAATCTTACGAGAAATAGAAACTTCACCCTGGAATGGCAACAGTACCAGGAAATGTCCAGGTATAGTAAGGTCTCCGGTTACCCGGGCGCCCTTTTCTGAAAATGCTTCTTTCTTAACTTGGACCATAATGTCCTGCCCGCTTTTTACGGAATCAGAGATACCTGTTCCCTTCTTTTTACGCGGCCCAACAATATCACCGGCAAATAAAAAAGCATTTTTGGCCAATCCAATATCTACAAAAGCACAGGACAGACCGGGTAAGACATCTTTCACCTTACCTTTATAAATATTTCCTACATTCTCATCCTGATTAGCCCAGAAAACTTCGGCCAGGCGGTCATCATCAACAATAGCCACCCGTGATTCCCAGGGATATATCTCCGCAATAATATCACGAACCAACTAAGTCACCTGCTCCAATAATATATTATATATAGGCGGTTCCACCACCTTGAATATTCCTCTTATCTACCAAATTGCCTATAGCGGTGAACAAAAATCATCTCCTGTTTTTACATAGTTTCCGCTTCGGTAAATATCAATAATACTCTCCGCAGGAATTCCCCACCTGGCAAAGAGCTCCAGCAATTCATCATACCTGATATTCAAAGGTTCACCGGCAGCGGCGCGTATAGAAATAATATCAGTGTCTTTATTATTAATTAATTCTATCGCAAACAACCCCGGACGCAAATCCTTCTCAACATTCTTTTTCTTGCCCCGGCTCGGAACCGTTAAATGTTTTTCCGCCAATATAGCCTTGACCTTTTCATGCAATTCCATGTTTCCGTCCTGTATCACATAGCAGTAATCAGCCGCAGCTATTATCTTCATCAATGAAGGTGTCCCAATGGGAATCTTAACACAGTTATTGATACTCATTCCGACGGGCAAAACTAAGTTCATCCGACTCTTGAACTCTTCCTGGTCCATATCTTGTCGCAGTTCCAGGTCAATATATTCTTTTTCACCCCACACCCCAACCGGCAGTACTGTACCCATAGATAGTTTTATATGAGGATTAAAACCATCCGTTAGAGCATAAGGTATTTCAGCCCTCCTTAGGGCTCTTTCCATAAGATGCATCATATCCAGGTTAGCCAGGAACTTTAAATCCGGCCCCACCCGGTACTCTACTCGAAGATGCATTCTTAAAACCTCCTTAAAATCAACACAGGCTCGCTACGCTCGCACACAGATTTTTTTATGATTAACACAGAATTGTTTAAAATACTTATTAGGAACGTTCAACGTGAATGCGGATAAATAAGTTTTGATGCAAAATTTATTAATAAATTAACCCCATGTTCCGTTGAACACAAACGTATAAGAAAAAAGTATTACTCCAGCATACAATAAGAAAAAATCTGTGTCCCTCTGTGTTGAATTTTTCTAAATCCGCGAAATCCGCGTTGAATTAATTTCTTTCGTCTTTGATATCCAAATCAACTTCAAAATGCTGGCATATCCCACAGCCTGCACAGCCTTCTACCCGGCAATCAGGGGTAGTTTCTCCCTTGAGAGCCCGTTCATTCTCCAATCGCAGATAGGCCTTATCTACTCCGGTATCAATAAAATCCCAGGGTAATACTTCTTCATAACTGCGCACCCTGCCAACATAAAACACCGGGTCAATGCCAATATCCCGGAAGGCCTCCATCCATAAATCAAAGCGAAAATATTCCGTCCAGCCGTCAAATTTACATCCTTTGCGCCATGCATTATAGATGACCTCAGATAATCTCCGGTCACCGCGAGCCATTACCCCTTCCAAAAAACTGGTCTTACTATCATGAAAACTTAACTTAATATTCTTCCGGCGCGTTGACATCATAAGTTTTCTTTTTTCTTCTAGCTTTTCTATAGTATCCTGTGGCTGCCATTGGAAAGGGGTATGGGCTTTGGGAACAAAACAGGCCAAACTAGCCCTGATCTCAACCGGCCGGCGTGAATATTTACTGCCGATGGCTTTAACTTTCTGTATCAGCTCCAAAGTCCCCTCCAGGTCAGCTTCGCTTTCGGTAGGCAACCCATACATAAAATAAAGTTTAACCGCCATCCATCCCGATCTGAAAGCAGCCTCCACGGCCTTGAACAAATCTTCTTCACTAATGTTCTTATTTATTACATCCCGCAACCTCTGGGTACCTGCTTCCGGAGCCAGAGTGAGGGTAGTTTTTCGAACCTTCTGGACTTCGTTGGCCAGTTCAATGGAGAATGCATCCACCCGTAAAGAAGGTAATGAAATCCCGATTCCTTTGTTGCCATACTCTTTGACCAGATCCTTAACCAGTGTGCTTACTCCCGAATAATCAAGAGTACTGAGCGAGGCCAGTGATATCTCATCATAACCGGTGTTTTTCAGCTGCGCTTTAGCCTGTCTTTTCAAGGTGGAAACACTTCTTTCCCGTACCGGTCTATATACTGTACCCGCATGGCAGAAGCGACACGCCCTCTGGCAGCCACGCATTACTTCCAGCACTGCCCGGTCATGGACAATACTCATATAAGGCAAAATGGGTTTATCCGGGTAATAGGCTTTATCCAAATCTGCAACCAGACGTTTACGAACTTTGCTTGGAACATCCGGATATAACGGGTGCATAGCTTTAACGGTCTGGTCCTCGTTATATTCAACCGAATATAGAGCAGGTGCATAACACCCTTCAATTTTAGCCAATGCTTTAAGTCTCTGCAGGCGGGACTCACCCCGGGTATTTTCCAAGGTATCAAGCAGATCTACAATTGAATCTTCTCCATCGCCTATAAAAAAGAGATCAAAAAAATCTGCATAAGGCTCCGGATTAAAAACTACCGGCCCCCCGCCTACCACCAAAGGATCATCATTTCCACGGTCCTTTGCCCATACTGGTACCCCGGCCAGATCAAGCATATTCAGAATATTAGTAATGGACATCTCATACTGCAATGAGAAACCAATAGCGTCAAAATCCTTGAGGGGGCGGAATGATTCCAGAGAATAAAGCGAAACCCCCTCTTCCCTCATTATGGCCTCCATATCGGGCCAAGGAGCAAAAGTTCTTTCCATAATATGCTGGGTTTTCTCATTAACCAGTCCATATAATATCTTTTCACCAATATGGGACATTCCTATTTCGTAAACATCGGGAAAAGCAAATACCATTTTAGCCAGGCTTTTATCCCAATCCTTCTTTATCATGTTTACTTCCCCACCTGAATAACGAGCAGGTTTAGAAACACGCGGTAAAATATCTCTGAATAGCCTGTCCTTCATCATATTCCTCCGTCTTTGACAATTGCTTTTAATATATTACCACAAAAAGGTCAATTTAACACAGAACCGGGTGTAAGGAGTTTTACGAGCTAGGGCGGAGAGGTATATCCAGTGCCGCGACGTTGACGCAGGCAGTGAGAAACACCCGGCGAAGCCCTCGTGGGGGATGGGGACGAACGCCACGGATGGCGTGAGCGCGTCGTTGAACACGGATGTGAATCGACGCGGTGCCCCATCCCCCACGAGGCAAGCCGCTGGTGTTTCCACTACCGGAGACTGGAGCAAACTGGATATGCCTCTCCGCCCGGTGCCGTATCGCAAAACTTTTTGCATTTGCCCAGCTTCAGCAGTCGGATAATCTGGCCCGGGGACCTTTTTCGAAAAGACATTCAATAAGTTCGGCCTCCGTCCTCATTCCAACCACCTCGTGTTTGTCATTGACGACAATTACCACCAAATAATAAGTAGGACGAGTAGTATCGAGTATTTTTTTAATCAATGTTTCCGGTTGGCTTACCACCTGTTTGGAGGAAAGTAACCCCTGCCGGGATAATTCCCCCTTCTTATTTACCAAATAACGCATAAAGGAATAGGCCAGGAACTTGGCCTCGCGATTGGCAGCCCAATAGACTAAAATGCCAATCAAAATATAATTGGCATTATTAGCTTGCCAATAAGTAAGATATGACCCACCGGCAATAAAAGCCACCCCAATAACCTTGCCTAAGCCAGCCGCCCACCTGGTAGCCTTTTTATAACCCATGACGGGCGAACACAGGGCTCTTAAAACCCGTCCACCATCTAGAGGCAAGGCGGGAAGAAGATTAAAGCAACCTAAGACCGCATTAAAAGTGGAAAACAGTTTGGTATCTATATTTCCTAATTCCGGCCCCCCAAAATAGAAAAACGCTGCCAGTGACAG
The DNA here is from genome assembly GCA_039679805.1 of Syntrophomonas sp. GTDB lineage: Bacteria > Bacillota > Syntrophomonadia > Syntrophomonadales > Syntrophomonadaceae > JBDKUD01. The sequence continues at coordinate 5,086 of JBDKUD010000226.1, forward strand.
GCTAAGTACAGGTCCCGCCAGAGCAACGTATATTTCCTGTTCCGGATCTAAACCAGTAAAATCCTCTATTTTGGCCTGCCCTCCAAAAGGAAGGAGTTCAATCTCAGCAACTTTGACTTTAAGTAGCAATGCCATAAGTGTATGGGCTATTTCATGCATCAATATAGATGCCATTATTATTAATACTTCCTCTAATAATCCCAGGTAACCGTACACAAAACACAATACTAAAAATAATGGGTTAATACGAAAAGTAACCCCGGCGACTTTCCCCAGTTTCATTACTGTGCAAAAATGCTTTGCGGATTAAGTGGCCCATCCTGATTCCTTATCTCAAAATACAAGGTTGTACTCGTTTTACCTAAATTATCATCAATATCTACTATCTGCTTTTGCTCGGCCAGAACCTCCTTTAGGCCCCCGTACAAAGAATATAGTTCATTATCATGTTTGATTAATATCGATCGATTATCGCCCTCACCAGAAATTTTTTCTACCTGTCCCTTCATAATAGGTTTAACCAGAGTACTATTATAAACTCTAAGCGAAATACCTGGGGAAAATTCCTGCTTTTTCTGGGTAGCATTATAATACCAGCCATAATTGCGTGTAATGTCCAACACCTGGCAGGGAGGCTGTAAAGTTGTTGTTGTGGCAGCAGGTACTACCTGCTGTTGCTCGGGGTTCTTGAAT
>JBDKUD010000252.1:0-10458 GCA_039679805.1 Syntrophomonas sp.
CTTGTCGGGCCAGGCCATCGGCAATATTAATAGTACTGGTAGTCTTCCCGCTGCCCCCTTTGCGGTTAGCCACAACAATAGTTGATCCCATCAGCTGCCCTCCCATGGTCCCCGGCTATACAAGCATTTAATAACTGGTTGGGGTTTAAGATTAAAACTACACTGCCATCGCCCATTATGCTAGCCCCGGTATAGATTTTTAGTGCTGCCAGTTCATCTATTAATGCTTTCACTAAAAATTCCTGTTCCTTTTGAAAACTGTCAATAATTACTCCCAGTTTAGTACCACCTATGTTAATCACTACTACCGGAATCAGATCGTCGGCAGTAAACTGCCGGGATTTTTTAGCATCACAGTGTTCATATATATTCAGCATTTCCTTCAAATCAATCAGGGGCAGGATTTCTCCTCTAATATCAGCCACCATACTTTGCTTATAGAATCTTATCCTGTCACCCGGCATCTTGACTGTTTCTTCAATGGAATCGAGCGGAATAATAAAATGCTGCCCTCCGGTTTCAACCATCAGCCCTTTAATAATAGACATGGAGAGTGGAATCCTCAGGGAAAAATTAGTACCCACATTTATGGTACTAGTCATATTTACCGATCCACCCACCCCTTCAATATTGTTTCTTACCACATCCATCCCTACCCCACGGCCTGACAATTCGCTAACCTCGTCTTTAGTGCTGAAACCGGGAGCAAAAATGAGCTGGTAAGCATCCTGATTGCTCATATTTTCGATCTGTTCATGTCCAATTAGACCTTTCTTTAAAGCCTTAAGTTTTATTTCTTCCGGATTCAAACCTTTGCCATCATCGGTAATCTCGATTATCACATCATTACCCTGGTAAAAAGCTTTCAGGTTGATATGACCAGCAGCCTCTTTCCCTATTGCAGTACGGACCTCGGGTGGTTCTATGGCATGATCTACCGCATTACGCAACATATGAACCAGGGGATCATTAATAGCCTCAATTACAGTTTTATCAAGTTCGGTATCTTCGCCATCAATGATTAGTTCTACCGTTTTACCCGCTTTACGGGCAATATCCCGAATAGTACGCGGGTAACGCTGAAACAAAACTCTGAGCGGAATCATTCTGGCTGACATAATGGAATCTTGCAGTTCATCCGAGATTCGGCCCAGCTCGCCGGCTATATTCTTTACCTCCCGAGCCAGGACTGGAATATCATAATCCAGGCTAATTTTATCGGCCAGATGGAAAACTCGATTTTTAGATATAAGCAACTCGCCAATCATATTCATAAGGCGGTCCAGCTTCTCCTGGCTTACCCTTATAGATTGTCCGGTCACTTCCGGAGAAGTTCTTGCTTCCTCAACCGTCTGTTGTTTCTTTTCCCGGGCCAGCGACTGTTTGGCGAGAGCCATATCAATATCTGTAGATTTTACGGTACCACTAGTGACCAGGATATTACCCAGTTTCTTTTGCTGCTGCAAAGCCCATTCGATTTGCTGGGGAGTAACCTTTTTCTCTTCAATAAGGATTTCTCCCAATTTCTTTTCGCTATAATTTTCTGGCACCTTATCAATCATGTCCTGAACATTTAATATCTTGGATTCCGACAACTCTTTTATCTGCAAACAGTCAGCTTCTACCATCTGCAGTAACTCCTGACTGACCAGATCTCGCTCCGGAACATAATTCTCCAGTCTGACCAACGTCTTTTCCACCAGCTCTATGAGGTCTTGATAATCAAGATAACTGGCGGTCGATATTATACTCTTAAGTGCCCTGACATATTGCTTTATTCTTTTCTTATTCACCGGTTGTCCTTCCCGGGCACTCTTAATCAGGCTCTGCATAGAATCCAGGGCTTGACCGGTGATATTTTTAAAGGCTGCTAATTGTTGGGGCAGTTTCTGCGTTACCTCCCGGTCTGGTTCCAACCCAGAGGTTACATCTTCCCCGGATACTGAAAACTTTTCAATTTTCTCCATTAAATTATCTATAGAAAAATCCTGATTGGATTCCTTATCCCTTACCATGCGGTTAAGAACACTAACTTTATCAACCGCTGCCAGAATAAGGTCAATTACTTCCGTAGAAAGCTGGCAGGACTGATTACGATGAGCCTGCAAAAGAGTTTCCGCAGCATGGGTTAAGGCCTTTATTAAGAGAACCGGATCATGGGGATTATCCTGGTCCTGCATACTGGAGATGACCCCGGCTCCACCTTTAATACTGTGAAACCCGCGCAGGATTGAATTCAAAATCTCAGGATCACCCGGGTATTTCTCCAGTTCCACACATTTCTGTTCTATATTATCCAGATGTTCAGCTGTTTCCTCAATGAAATCTCCCTGCATTTGCTCCAGGAAAGATGACATTTCCATTTTCATGGTCCCGGAAACCTGTCCAGGTAATCCACCGGAAGCTGCCTCCGGTTTAGCTATTTCAGTGTCTGATTGGGGTGATTGTTCAACAGCATCCGCTTGTGCGCTCCTTAATTCTTCCACTTCAATAACAAATTCCTGGAAACCGCAATCATCCACCACAATTTCAAAAGCCTCCCGGGGAGGATTACTCTCCAGATCCTGAACACAAACATGCAATTGCCCTACCGTCAGGTTAAGAATATCTACCCCCCGTAACAGCACATCGGTTATTTCCGAGTTGGTCGCATAAATACCCTTTTTCATATCCATCAGTAATGATTCCAACGCATGGGCGGTATCTTTAATAGGAACGAAGTCTACAAAACTGGAAACTCCTTTTACCGAATGCAAAGCACGAAAAATGGAATCCATCAGCTCAGTATTAAAATCATTTTCTAATCTGACTATTCCTTCTTCTATTCCATTCAAATGTTCACTGGATTCCTCCACAATACCTTGCAGAATATCCAGATCGTCAGGTTCAAAGCTGAACTTCACGCGGTTTTTAACCTTCTTTCCATTATCTTCCCAGAAGCATTTTTATATTTTCCACCAAAACATCGGGATCAGTCGGTTTTACGATATATACATCAGCCCCCGCCTGGTATCCTTTTTCCCGGTCTTTAAATTCATCTTCGGTAGAAATAATTACAATAGGTATATCCTCATACTGGGGGTCTTCCCTCAGTCGCTCGATTAAAGTATACCCATCCATATTAGGCATATTAATATCTGTAATACATACCACCAGCTGCTGGTCAGTACTATAAATCTTTTCCAGAGCATCAGCCCCGTCAATAGCGGTAATTATTTCAAAACCAATACTTTTTACTATATAGCTATGAAAATTGCGAATCATTTCAGAGTCATCTACAATAAGAACTGCTTCTGCCATGATCTCCCTCCTCCTCAAAATCCACCCGGAGTTAATCTGCACCTGTTAAGCGCTCTGCCCACAGGGTACTAACACATGAATTTTCTGCTGCTCACACCTTACTCCTCACGCCTCATTTATTTTAAGTCTGGTATAATATATAACCATCTAATCTCCTTATTTTAAAAGCAGTACTGATACGGCTTAATGATTCGGCATGACCTAAAAAAATAAAGCCTCCTTTGTTAAGCATAGTATAAAATCTTTCCACCAATTGTTTCCTGGAGACATCATCAAAATAAATCAAAACATTCCGGCAAAATATAAAATCATAATTTTCTTCATATCGCAAAGCACGGCGATCCATCAGATTCATATGTTCAAAAACCACTAATTCTTTTACTTCCGGCTTAACAATAAACTCACCTGGGTTTTTATGATTAAAATACCTGGTCAGGTAAACAGCTGGTACATCCTTAACCGCCCGGTTATCGTAAGAACCCTGCCGGGCTTTGGCCAGGACATTTTCATCAATATCCGCAGCTTTAACCATCACTTGCCAGGAGTTGAAGTTCTCCAACATTTCCCGCAAAATGATTGCCAGCGTATAGGGTTCCGCACCAGTGGAACACCCTGCGGAAAACACCTTAATAGTCTTATCACCATTTTTCAGCTTACGTTCTACTACCTCATCAAGGCAATTTTCAGCAAATATCTGCAGTTGCGGAAATTCCCGAAAAAAATAGGTTTCATTTACAGTTAGCAGATTAATTAACTCCTGAAATTCACGGCCATCACGGTCAAATAATTTTAGGAATCTTATATATTCTTCTATTCCCTGAAACCCCCCGGCAACCATTCGTTGTTGCAGACGTTTCTTAACGTAGTAGACCTTATTTTCTTCGAAACTAATTCCGGTTCTTTCATAAATCAAATTTCTTATCTTAATGAAATACTCCAGCGGTAATTCCAACTTATTTCACCTCATTTACTCAGCTGTTCAATTGACCTATTGATAATTTCCAGAACCTCCTCATCTGTCACCTGACTCTTTAAACTTGTTAAAATGGGGATTGCTTCCTTATTGTTGTAAATACCCAACCCCTCAACTGCTCCCAGGCATACCATCCGGTTTTCAGGATTAAGGTGTTTTACCAGTATTTTATAAATATCGTCATTGCTGAATTCACCTATTAAAACCAATAATTCATATTTATTGATGTCATTAATTTTGCTATCCATGTAAGATTCCAGTACATTGACCATCTCGTTAGGGAGAATGGAGCTATTCATACGTCCTAATACACCTTCCAGAGCATTAATAATCTCCTTGTGCATTACTTCACCTTTTTCTTTCATCAGGGAAATAATAAAAGGCAGGTGCATTTCGGTACCTTTACTGGCAACCAGCTTTAAATAAGAATATTGTTCCAGGGGGCTAATTGATCGGTAATCAGAATAAACTTCATCAACGGAATAAATTGATTGATTATTCCCAATTATCGAGAGCGCTTCAAGACATGTACACCGCAATAATAGATTAGAGGTATTCTTAAAAACACTACTTATTCGTGAAGAATGAGTAGCAGCCTCTAATCTCCCCAAATACTCCACAGCGGTAATAACATTATTTACATCAGAATCATCTAGAGCTCCTACGATCAGATCGGCCGAATAATAATCGTTAAGTAGGAAAAGAACATCTAACGCAAATTTCCTAACATCCTTATCAGCGTCATGCAGAAGTTTCTGGATTGAATCAATAGCGTCTTCACCCCTGGCAGATAGTATTTCTATTGCGGCATTACGAATAAACGCATCATCACTACGTAGGAGCGGAATTACTTTTTCTATTAGCTCGGGGGCATTCATAGATTTCAAACTAGTCACAATTACTTCCCGTACAAAACGGGATGTATCTATCTGCAACCTCGTAACCAGGTGTGGAATACCTTCCGCCAATCCATCATAAGCAATATCCTCAGCAGCAAATGCCCGCGTCTTTTCATCATTGGAATTTAAATCATGAATTAAATTTGTGATACCTCCCAATATCGTGATACCTCCCAATATCAATATTCCGTTGATCAACCCAGTCAATTAACTCTCTAATTTTGATAGTTGGATTATAAATATGTATAAATGTGTCTTTTTACCTCATAACGCAAATACTATCTAGTTCTGCCATTATATACCTGTTTATCGCAAGTTTCATGCCAGTTGCTAATATATCATCATTTTCCCTTAATAACGGCCTTCATTGAATAAAAAGTCGACATTATAATTTGTGGAGTGTCTACTTTTAATGCACACAATTCATACAATTGTTTAAAATTTAAACAGTTATCATATTTGAGGATTCAATATTTTGATATCTGTTTATATAATTAAATTCTCCTGTTTCCAGCCGCATACATTTCTAATTGTTATTGGTTCTTTTTTAATTATTTTTCAATTGTGTTTATTACTTTAAAAAGTTACAATACATTTGATGATTCGACATAGTTCATCAAGGATTTGTAGTTTAATACTGCCAGGCATTAACATTTGGAGTTTTTTATACTATAAAGGCCCTAATTTTTTTTATAAATGCCTTGTGAATTTTATCCCATGAGGGAAAAGAGCAAAGCGTAAACATTTAATATTTTGAAAATAATCCGATTTATTGTAATTCTATTTGCTGTTTACGTTAAAAGTTTGAAAAAGCCTGGCTCTTTTCCCTCTATTTAATATCTGGGATAAATCACTTGCAGTTTAAAGTAAATACAATTTAAGGAGGTGAATTCTGGTTTCCTAAAAGGGACCAGAAGGGTATGGACAAGATTTTAGTTGTGCAGCCCGAAAAATGCACGGGATGTAAAACCTGTGAGCTCACCTGTTCTTTCTTTCACACAGGTGAAAGCAACCCTATGCGCTCACGCATAACCGTTATCAATTTCGACAAGGTAGGATTCGCTGCTCCCATAGTCTGCCAGCAGTGCAGTTCAGCAGCATGTATGGCTGTATGCCCGGTAGGTGCCATTACTAGAGACGCTGCCACCGGAGCCATGACCGTTGACGATGCCAAGTGTTTACGCTGTAAGATGTGTACCATCGCTTGTCCGTTTGGAGCTACTCTGTATGATTATCAAAGTGATATCGTAGCCAAATGTGACCTCTGTGGCGGTGACCCCGAATGTGTTAAACTATGCCCGTCCGGCGCCATATCCTACCAGGACGCCAACGCGTCAAGTTTAGCCAAACGTAAAGCCTTTGCTGCAAAATTCAAGGATGTCTTTGAGGAGGTAGGTTAAAAATGTACGGATGGATAGGTAAATTACTACGCGTTAATCTGACCACCGGTACGATTACCAGAGAAGCCCTCAATAGAGAAGATGCAAAAAATTATATCGGAGCTCGTGGTCTTGGTACCAAAATATACACTGATGAAGTAGATGCAACAATTGATCCGTTTGATCCCGAGAATAAGATTGTATTTTTAACCGGTCCCTTAACCGGCACTCTGGCTGGTTGCGGCGGCCGTTATAATGTTGTAACCAAAGGTCCCCTGAATGGCACTATTGCTGCTTCCAACTCCGGCGGAAGCTTCGGACCGGAACTTAAATTTGCCGGTTATGACGGCATCATCTTCGAAGGTAAAGCTGAAAAACCGGTTTACCTGTGGATTAACAATGATGAAGTTGAACTGAGAAGCGCTGAAGCACTGTGGGGACAAGATGTTCCTAGTACCACTGATGCAATTATGGCAGAAACTGACGACGAAGCTAAAGTTGCCTGTATCGGTCCTGCCGGTGAAAAACTGGTTAAATTTGCCTGTATTATGAATGAATATAACCGTGCTGCTGGTCGTTCCGGCGTTGGCGCAGTTATGGGTTCCAAGAACTTAAAGGCGGTAGCCGTACGCGGTACCAATGGTATCAAAGTAGCTGATGTAGAAGGATTTAAGGCTGCTGCTCTGGATGCCCGGGCCAAATTAAAAGCTCATCCGGTAACCGGTGCTGGACTGGCTGCATATGGAACCAACGTACTGGTTAATATCCTGAATGTTCATGGCGGACTGCCGGTTAAGAACTTTAGTGAAGCTGCTGTATATCCTAATGCCGAGAAAATCTCCGGTGAATATCAGGCTGAGCACAACCTGGTCCGTAACAAAGGTTGTTTTGCATGCTGCATCGGCTGCGGCCGGGTAACCAAAAACAAAGGCAAATTCAAAGGACACGGTGAAGGTCCTGAGTATGAAGCAACCTGGGGCTTTGGTTCCAATTCGGATATTGATGACTTTGAAGCAATTTGTAAAGCCAATTTCTTATGCAACGAACTGGGTATGGATCCTATCAGTTTATCAGCTACTATTGCCTGTGCCATGGAAATGGTAGACAAGGGTTATATCCCGGCCGGCAAAACTGATCTGGCTTGGGGCAATGCTGAGGCCATGGTTGAAGCAGTAAGACAAACTGCTTATCGTGAAGGTTTTGGTGATGAACTGGCCGAAGGTTCATACCGTATGGCTGAAAGTTACGGACATGCTGAATTATCAATGTCCGCCAAGAAACAGGAACTGCCTGCTTATGACCCCAGAGGTCAGCAAGGTATTGGACTTGAATATGCCACCTCTAACCGTGGTGGCTGCCATGTACGCGGATATATGACTGCACCTGAGGTTTTAGGAATTCCTGTTAAAATGGATCCGGATGCTTCAGAAGGTAAACCGGAAATGCTCAAGATATTCCAAGACTTGACTGCCCTGGTTGACTCCTCCGGAACATGTTTGTTTACAACCTTTGGTATAGGACTGCCTGAAGTTGCCGCTGAAATCAGAACTGCCACCGGAATCGAAGCAACTGACGAAGAACTGCTGTTAGCCGGCGAGCGTATCTGGAACATGGAAAAGCTGTTCAACCTCAGAGCTGGACTGTCTGCCAAAGATGATACTCTGCCCCCCAGACTGACCAGCGAAGGTATGAAGGGTGGCCCTCATGAAGGTCAGGTCGTTAGACTGGATATCATGATACCCGAATACTACAGCTTACGCGGCTGGGATGAAAACGGTGTTCCCACCGAAGCCAAATTACAAGAACTTGGTCTGAAATAACTGACCTAGTGATCAATTCAACGAAGTAATAACTTCGCAAAGAGTAACCAAACGTTGCCATCTTTCACTGCTTTGTCGGAGGAAGATGGCAACTATTATTAATGAAGGAGGGTAAGTTTTATTATGGCTGTAAATGCTCAAGAACTTGACCACCAGAAAATATCACAGATTGTTAATTCTTATCCGAACGAAAAACGATATATACTGGCCATGATGCAGGATATACAGAAGCAATTTAATTACCTGCCCCGGGAAGCTATGGAACTTATAGCAGAGCATGTTAATACTCCATTCAGCCGGATTTACAGTATGGCCACTTTTTATAAAGCATTTAGTTTAGTCCCCAAGGGACGTTACAATATAAAAGTTTGTGATGGCACTGCCTGTCATATTAAAGGCGCTAACGTACTAATAGACCAGGTTTACAAACATTTAGGCATTAAGCCTGGGGAAACCACTGAAGATGGCCTATTCTCAATTGAAACCGTAAACTGCCTGGGTGCATGTGCAATTGCCCCGGTAATGGTGGTAAATGAGCGGGTACATCCTAAAGTGACTTCATCAAGTATTATCGAGATTATCAAGAGTTATGGGGGTGAAGTAAATGAGCCCACTGAGTAATTTTGATGGAAAAATGATTCTGGTATGCTGCGGAACCGGCTGTCAGGCCAGTGGAAGTATGGATGTTTATCATGCTTTTAAGCAGCAACTAGCTGATAATGATAAAGTTGAAGTAAAAACCTATACCAAGCCAACCGGCTGCAACGGATGGTGTGAAAAAGGCCCGCTGGTAAAGATAATGCCGGATGATGTTACCTATCTTCAGGTAAGTCCGGCTGACGTACCGGAAATAATTGATAAAACTATTATCAACCATGAGTTAGTGGAACGTTTATTATATAAGGACCCGGTTACCAAAAAGCGTGCTCAATCACATCATCAGATTGACTTTTATAAAAAGCAGCACAAGATCGCTTTGCGTAACATTGGTGAAATTGACCCGGCATCAATAGATGATTATATTGCCGTGGGTGGATATGCCAACCTGGATAAAATGTTGAATCATATGACACCTGACCAGGTAGTCCAAGAAATAATCAGTGCAGGCTTACGCGGACGTGGCGGCGGCGGATTCCCCAGCGGTCTAAAATGGAAGTCTTGTGCAGCTGTGGACCGCTATCCGAAATATGTTATCTGCAACGGTGACGAGGGTGACCCGGGTGCTTTTATGGACCGCAGTATTATGGAGGGTGATCCTCATACAGTACTTGAGGGCATGATAACCTGCGCATACGCTATTGGCGCTTCAGCCGGTTATATATATGTCCGTGACGAGTATGGTCTGGCTATCACCAATCTTACCCTGGCTATTAGTGATGCCAGAGACAGAGGTTATCTGGGTAAAAACATTTTAGGCAGCGACCTGTCCTTTGATATTGAATTAGTACGAGGCGGCGGCGCCTTTGTTTGCGGTGAAGAGACTGCTCTTATTGCATCCATCGAAGGCAACATCGGTGAACCTCGTGACAAATATGTTTTCCCGACTGAAAAGGGACTATGGGGTCAGCCTACTATTATAAATAATGTTGAATCCTGGGCTAATATTCCGGTTATTATAGCTGAGGGAGCTGAAAAATTCGCTTCCCTGGGTACCGAAGGCAGCAAAGGCACCAAGGTATTCTCCCTGGTCGGTAAAGTTGTTAATACCGGTCTGGTTGAAGTCCCCATGGGAACTACCTTGCGGGAAATAATCTATGGAATCGGCGGCGGAATTCCGGGCGGAAGAAAGTTTAAAGCCGTCCAAACCGGTGGACCGTCAGGCGGATGTATCCCTGAAAATCTATTAGATCTTGAGGTAGATTTTGATTCTCTTACCAAAGCGGGTTCCATGATGGGATCCGGCGGATTGATTGTAATGGATGACCGTACCTGTATGGTTGAGGTGGCCCGTTACTATCTTAACTTCCTGGCTGAGGAATCCTGTGGTAAATGTTACCCCTGTCGTGAAGGTATTAAACGTCTGTTGGAAATAGTTACCCGGATATGTGAAGGCAAAGGTCAAATGGAGGATCTGGATCTATTGGAGG
>JBDKUD010000253.1:0-6925 GCA_039679805.1 Syntrophomonas sp.
TCGCCACCACCTTTGGTTGTTTAGCCATTTTATATAATTCAGCCATTACCTCTTCATTAAGAGTCGCAGCATCATGCGGATGTACTCCCACAACAGCATAAACCCCGGTATATTTTCCGGCTATCTCTAGTGCCTGCAGGGATGACTCATAATCATAACCAACACAAACAATGGAATCTACCCCTACTTCCCGCGCACGTTGCAGGATATCGTCAACATCGTTTATTAGTTCTTCATCCTGCAAATGAGCATGTGTATCAATAAGCATTATTTCACTCTATTCCCGGAGGCAATATCCTTATGCACCATTAAAACTTCTACATCCTTATCATCAGATGCGGCTAATAGCATTCCTTCAGACAGGGTCCCTCTTAATTTGGTAGGTTGGAGATTAGCCACCAGAATCACCTTTTTGCCAATTAGGTCTTCTGGGCTATAATGCTTGGCAATACCTGAAACTATAGTGCGTTCTTCATCTCCTACCTTAACTTTCAGAACCAGTAATTTATCTGCTTTTTCCATCTTCTCACAGGTTATTACTTCCGCTACCCGCAGGTCCATTTTGGCAAATTCGTCAATGGTGATAAATTCTTTTTTAGTCTCCTTAACAACTTCCTCGGTTGGCACGTTTGCTTTTTCTTCGGTCATATTCTCTTCCTCCAATGTTTTTAAATCTATGCGTGGGAACAAAGATTCCCCTCTGATAACTTTAATACCCGGTTGGCTGATACCCCACTTACCTGCTTCTTCCCAATTAAGTTGTTCGGGATCAGCAAACAGGGGTATTTGCTGGCTGGCTCTACCTGCCAGGGTAGGCATGGTAGGGGCAGTAAGGATTAATGCCATACGGATACATTCAACCAGATTATATAATACTGTTCCCAACCGGTCCTGCTTGGCCTCATCTTTGGCCAGCTTCCAGGGTTCAGTCTCATCAATGTATTTGTTCGCCCGGCTGACAAGTTTAAAGGCAGCCTGCAAATAATTTGAAAGATCAAGTTTATCTAGCTTTTCGGTGGATTCCTTAAACGCATTTCGGGCCACCTCTTTTAGTTCTTCATCTACACCTTCACTATCTGCAGGTGCAGGGACCACTCCAGCAAAATATTTAATTATCATAGCTACGGTACGGCTGATAAGATTACCCAGGTCGTTGGCGAGATCAGAATTGATCCGGGTTACCATTAATTCCTCGGAATAGTAGCCATCCTGTCCATAACTCATTTCCTTTAACAGGTAGTATCTTACTGCATCCACCCCGTACTTATCTACCAGAATCATAGGGTCGACCACATTCCCCTTTGACTTCGACATCTTGCCCCCCTCCAGCATCATCCAGCCATGGCCGAAGACCTGCTGGGGAAGGGGTAAATCCAAGGCCATGAGTATTATCGGCCATATTATGGCATGGAAACGAAGTATATCCTTACCTATCAAGTGTACGTTAGCCGGCCAGTAGCGGTTAAATTTATCGTCATCAACGCCATAACCTATTGCACTTATATAGTTAATCAGTGCATCAAACCAAACATACACAATATGTTCATCATCAAATGGCACCGGTATTCCCCAACGGAAAGAAGTCCTGGATACACATAAATCATCCAGGCCACTTTTAATGAAACTAACTACCTCATTACGACGGGATTCGGGTTTAATAAAATCGGGATGGGTCTCAATATGTTCCAATAATCGCTGTGCATATTTCGACATATTAAAGAAATAACTCTTTTCACTGACCAGTTCTACATCCCGTCCACAATCCGGACATTTGCCATCCACAAGTTGTCTTTCTGTAAACAACGTTTCACAGGGCGTACAATACCAGCCCTGATATTCGGATAGAAAAACGTCGCCTTGGTCATACACCTTTTGAAATAGCTTTTGCACCACTTCTTCATGCCTGATTTCCGTTGTACGAATAAAATCATTATTGGAAATGAGCATGGTTTTCCATAACTGACGGATATTCCTTACTATACCATCTACGTATTCCAATGGCTCCATACCTTTTTCTTTGGCTACTCGTTCAATTTTCTGTCCGTGCTCATCAGTTCCAGTCAGATAAAATACATCATAACCCTGCATTCTTTTGAATCGGGCCAGACAATCGCCTGCTACCGTAGTATAAGCATGTCCAATATGTAGATTATCACTTGGATAATATATAGGGGTTGTAATGTAATAAGTCTTTTTATCGTTCATTAATTTACCTCCCTTTGAGTGTATTAACAGCGTTTTTGCGTCAGGTGGAGATATTTATATTTCCATCTGGCGTGGAAATCCTATCCAGGAGCGTAAGATCGCTTATCTGGAATCGGGGGCCTTAGCGGCAACTAGCTATCGGATAAAGTCATTATATTTTCTTCTTATCTAATGCGAGGCGGTAAGGCATATGAATTACCGCTTTGATTTTATAATAAACTACATATGTTGTATAGTTTACCACAAAAATAACCTGCTATCCTCCTCCTGGATTTGACAATTTGAATTCATTATTAACATTTAATGTATTTTTTGTCCACTTTTGTTGAAAACCCCTTGACTATTTCTGCCATCTCTGGTACCATCTGTACCAGATGGTGGTCGAAAGATGTTGAAGAGGAGGATTACAGTAAATGATGAAATCCACAGGTGTTGTAAGGAAAGTTGATGAATTAGGTCGTATTGTTATTCCTATTGAGTTGAGACGTACTATGGGAATCGAAGAAAAGGATGCTCTTGAAATCTATGTTGACAACGAGAAGATTATCCTCAAGAAATACGAACCTGCTTGCATCTTTTGCGGCAATGCCGAAGAAGTAGTTGTCTACAAAGGCAAAAACCTGTGCCGCAGTTGCCTTACCGTACTTATTACAGAAGTTGGTTAATACATCAATTAGTAGTCATTGCGTATTATTGAATTTTTCGACATAGTAAATGTAAAGTGTCGACTTGCTTAAATGATATTCAAGAGCCTTCATTTTGAAGGCTTCTTTTTTTGTGTGCCCCAATTCTATCAGTTCATTCACCTCTTCAGCTATTCTGTCGAGGTCGGGACAAAGGTTAATTTCTTCCTTTTGGCCTGCAACCAATAAACATATTTCCCCCCGCGGAGAGTGCTGGCTAAAATGGTTCCTAACTATCTCCACACGGTCACGAATAATCTCTTCATAAGTTTTAGTTAACTCTCGGGCTACAACTATCTGGCGGTCCCCTCCCATTATTTCTTCTACATCCGCCAGGGTATCGACCAGGCGGTGGGGAGCTTCATAATAGATTACCGTTCTATTTTCGTTGCTCATTTGTTTTAAGACTTCCCGTCGTTGGTTACGACGATTGGGAAGAAAGCCTGCGAAAATAAAATTAGTGCTATCCAGACCGGAAATCGCCAGAGCAGTTGTTACTGCCGATGGACCAGGTATTATTTCAATGGCTACACCTGCCGTAATGGCCCTTTGCACTAATTCCTGCCCCGGATCGGAGATGGAAGGCATACCCGCGTCTGATACCAGGGCAATTTGCTTCCCATTTTCCAGTTCCTGCAACAGGTAGTCTTCCTTACTTTTGTCACTATATTGGTGATAACTGACCAGTTTGTTTTTTATCTTAAAACGGTTTAATAATTTTAAGGTATGACGGGTATCTTCACAGGCAATCATATCCACCTGGCGCAGGGTTTTTAAGAGCCGTATGCTTACATCTTCCAAATTACCTATAGGTGTTCCGCAAACAAATAATCTACCCACTTTTATCCCTGTCTTTCCCATCATAATAAATTGACATCAGCTGCTCTGTATACTGTCCCGGTTGATCATAAATAATTAAAGGCGGCAAGATTTTTAACCCAGGACGAGCCCCTTTCTCACCGGCCACCAGCACCTGTTTGGCCTCTTTGTTCGTTAGTGCATGAACCGTTTGCAATTTTTTTACTGCAATTTTATTATTAGCAAATTCCTGCATGATCTCAGGCAAACGGTCGGCCCGATGTATAAGGACCAGCCGTCCCCCAGATCGTAAAATATATCGGGCCTGCCTAATTAACTCGCTTAAGGTCACCTGCAACTCGTGCCGCGCTATGGCCTCTTCCCGGTTATTACTCAATTTACCTTCATTTTTTCTCCAGAAAGGAGGATTGCTAACCACCAGATCAGCGAATCCTCCCGACCAATAATCTTGTATGTTATTTATATCAAGGTTTATTATTTCGATTCTATCCTGAAGCTGATTTAATTCCACACTACGGCGGGCCCGGTTTACCATTTGTTCCTGTATTTCTACTCCGGTTATCCGGGGCGATTCTTCTCTCTGCGATAATAATAGTGGAATAACTCCATTCCCTGTTCCCAGATCAACTATTTTATCTGCCTGATGCAGTTCCGGAAAATGAGCCAAAAGAACAGAATCAAGGGAAAACCGGTATCCTTCCCGGGGTTGAATAATTTTTAAACCATTTATAACAAGATCATCCAGAGTTTCGTTGTCTCCAACCTGCCCTGGTGTTTTATTTTCCACCGAATTACTCCTTTTCAATAAAAGCTATACAGAATAAACATTCCCCATTTCTTGGTTCGCCATAAGCCATTGGGCATACATGATAGCCCTGATTGTAAATTTTGCCTATATTTTCATAGCCTTCAGCCTGAAATTTCAGGCTATACTGAACCGGTTGACTGGTCTCCCCCTCCTGGTTGTTTATCGTTTGTTCCAGCCGGGCCACCTTCTCCTTCAGGTCCCCTATCTCCAGAATCATTTCCCGGATGAGAGTCTTCAATTCTTGTACAGTTTCCTCCATGTTTGCACCCCTCACGTTGGCCAGGATCATATAACTCTGACTCGTATTTCAAGCAACACATCAAACGACCGCAAATCCCGGAGATTTTAGTCGGATTTAGCGATAGGTTCTGTTCTTTGGCCATACGTATAGAGACTGGTTCAAATTCACCCAAGAAATTATTGCAGCACAGAATCCGTCCGCAGGCCCCTATACCGCCCAGCATTTTAGCTTCATCCCTGACCCCGATCTGTCTGAGCTCAATCCGCGTCTTAAAAATAGAAGCCAAGTCTTTAACCAGTTCCCGGAAATCAACCCGGCCTTCAGCGGTGAAATAAAAAATTATTTTCCCCATGTCAAAGGTATATTCGACATCAATCAAACGCATAGGCAATTGGTGTTCTTTAACCTTTTGCCGACATATTTCCAGGGCTTCTTTTTCTTTATTTTTATTTTTTTCATAAACCGCTTCATCTTCAGCGGTAGCCTTGCGAATAACCTTTTTAAGCGGTAAAACCAGTTGGTCTTCGCTTAAATCTCTTTTTCCAATAGCAACCCGTCCAAATTCGATACCCCGTATGGTTTCAACTACAACGGCATCATCTGTTTGCAGATCAAGTTCTTCACATTCAAAATGATATATCTTCCCGGCAGGTTTAAACCTGACTCCTACTACCCATGGCATTCCATCCACTCCTCATTAATCGGTTAAACTCACCTGGTTGGGAGTATTTATTAATTCAATGCTTCAAAAACCTCATAAGATATATTAGTACTTATTAATAGTGAGTTTACATTGGTACGAAAATATTTCTTTAACTTATTTATACGCTTAAGAGCTATCCTAATTTTTTCAGGGTTTACCTCAGGTATAGCTTTTATCATATCAATATTATCGGGAATTGCCAACAACTGTTCCAGTTTAGTCTGCTGGTATATATAGATATCTCTCAATATTGTTTCCATCATACTGGTATATAAACTCGGATCAGCCTGCATTTTGCTGGCAGCATTAAAAACTGTTGCGTATTGACCCCGACAAAAGTCATCTACCAGTACCTTTATGTCGTTCCATATACCGGAGAAATCCACGTTCTGACTAAAACTTAAAGCCCGTCCAATGCTTCCCTGCGCCAGGCGGGCAGCCTGGTGGGCCTGGTTGGGTTCAATCCCCCGGTTAATTAAGAATTCTTCCACTACCCCATCAGCCACCGGAAAGAATTTCACTACTTGACAGCGGGAAAGAATGGTTTCAAGAAGATTCATCTCATCCGAAATTAATATTATTACAGTATAAGCAGGTGGTTCTTCCAGAGTCTTTAATATGGCATTGGATGCTTCCAGGCTCATCAGGGAGCTATCTTTAATGATAACTGCCTTGCGGGCAGCCCGAAAAGGCTTAAGTGCCAGCCATGGTTCCATTTCTCTGGTGATTTGGTCTTTTCCGATAAGAGTTTTATTCTCAGGTTTTTCAATAATCATCAAATCGGGGTGCATATTATCCTGGAGGAATATTTGTGCATCAGAATCTGCCGCAGCTAACAAAGTATATGCAAAAGCTATCGCCGCGCTGGTCTTACCGACTCCGGCCGGACCGGCTAGAAGGTAGGCATGGCTTATATTATCAGTTGCAATGCTTCTTTTTAGCAGATTAACAGCTTTATCCTGTCCTACTATCCCGGAAAATAAATCTATCATAGTAACTCCCTAAACCATTAAATCAATCAACATACCTCTGATCTTGTCCATAGTTTTAAGTATTTCCACCGGTTCTTTTTCTTTGCGCATAAAATCATTTATTAATTCTTCCACTTCAGTATCAATGGTATCTATGGTTATAAGCAATGTCCTGCCCCGGCGGTTACGACCTCGTTGTTGCTTAATAGTGTAAGCCCGGGTACAAGCTTCCTGCAAAAAATTTTTCACCAGTTTTTTATATAACATAAGATCATTAATATTTAAATTTCTATTTAATCTTTCACTGACTCGATCCATTTCCTTTAACAATTCCTGCATCTGCAGCTGTAAGGCATCATCCTTATGATAAGCCATTTCCTGGTCAAACGCAGTCTCGGATCCTCTTTTTACCCCCTGGGTAAGGGTCTTGCTCGTGGGTATATAGTTACCCAGGCTTTTTTTATCCCGATCAATTTTCATGAAGTCCAACCTCTT
>JBDKUD010000312.1:0-9027 GCA_039679805.1 Syntrophomonas sp.
GCACCAGCTATTCCAATGAATATATTATTTGTTATACCGGGGATTCTGGAGCGGTTAAACAGGCAACAATTGTGGGCCGTGATGTTGCCTATAAGGCACTTGCCACCATGGGCAGCAAACCTACTTGCGTAACTAAGCCTTATCTTGAACCGTTTATTGAGGATTGATAAGGAAAGGACTGGATAAGGATGGCAGCTACACAAGAAGAACTTATATATCAATTAGTCAAGCAATATATGCAGGTTTCCGGGCAGGCAATAGCTGCTGAACCTGAACCACTTCCTAAAGGGGGAGTGGTTCAGGCTGCGGAGCCAATCAAATTAACTATAGGCGTTTCAAATCATCATGTCCATTTGGATCGTCATGATTTGGATGAGTTATTTGGCGAAGGCTATGAATTGACGGAAGAAAAGCCGCTTTCACAGGCGGGTTTGTTTGCAGCGAAAGAGACGGTAATACTGGCAGGACCAAAAGGTGCTTTAATTGGCGTACGCATACTAGGCCCCCTGCGTCGTAATACCCAAATTGAAATCTCTTTTACTGATGCGCGTCATCTGGGTGTTGTACCACCGGTAATGCAGTCAGGAGAGACCGGGAAGACGCCCGAACTTACCATAATTGGTCCCAAGGGTACAGTCACGAATAAAAATGCTGTGATGGTCGCTTGGCGCCACGTCCATATGGATGTAGATAGGGCCGCCGCATGGGGGCTAAAAGACGGAGATATTGTTAAAGCCCGCACATCAGGCAATCGCTCTGTTGTTTTTGAAAACGTAATAGTCAGAACGGGTAAGGGCTGGGTTAATGAATTTCATATCGATACAGACGAAGGTAATACAGCAAATATTAGGACCGGCGATATTGTTGAAATTATTCGCTAATAGTAAACAAGGAGGTACTAGTCTTGGAAGTCAATGAAAAACTAATACAAGAAGTGACTGCTGCGGTGGTTGCCATTATGGCCATTCAAAATGGCAGTAAAACAATATGTCCAGATATTGCGGCTATTTCGGCTATGTCATCGTCAAGCGGTTGCTCCAACAGCTACGGTGTATTTAAAGATGTGGACAGCGCGGTAGAAGCTGCCAATTCAGCATATCATCAGCTGGCAATGTGCAGTCTTGAAAGGCGCGGGGAAATGATAGAGGCTATTCGCAATAAGTTCCATGCCAATGTTAGTTGCCTTGCAAAGATGGAGCTTGAAGAAACAGGTTTTGGGCGTTTAGAACATAAAATGAAGAAATTCTATGTAACTCTTGAAAAGACACCAGGAATTGAAGATGTAATGCCGCAGGTTTTTTCCGGTGATCAGGGACTATCTATCGTTGAATACCGTTCATTTGGGATAGCTGCCTGTATTACACCTTCAACTGCACCTGCTGCAACTGTGGCTCATAATGCAATATGCATGATTGCCGCTGGCAATACGGCAGTAATTAGTCCTCATCCTGGTGCCAAAAATACCACAATTAAAGCAGTTCAATTAGTAAATGAGGCAATTTGTGAGATTGGCGGGGTACCCAATATTATTACTGTATTTGAGGATACAACTATTGAAAATGCTCAAAGACTAATGAATCACCCCAAGATAAACATGAATGTAGCAACTGGTGGGCCAGCAGTAGTAAAGGCTGCTTTATCCTGCGGTAAAAAAGCTATTGGTGCCGGAGCAGGCAATCCTCCATGTCTGGTTGATGAGACCGCCGATATCATTAAAGCCGCTCAAGATATTATCAATGGCAATAGCAATGAAAATGGAATTAACTGCGTGGGTGAGAAATCTGTGCTGGCAATGGAAAGCATTGCTGATGCCTTAATCCAGGAAATGTGTAAAAAAGGTGCTTATCTGATTAAAGGTAGTCAAATAGATGATTTAGTCAAAGTGATCACTTTACCCAATGGCAAACCCAACGTGAAGTATGTAGGAAAGAATGCCAACATAATTTTAAAAGCAATTGGCATTAATGTTGACGACAGCTATCGTTCGATTATTTTTGAAGCACCTGCCGATCACCCGGTAGTAATGGAAGAATTTCTTATGCCTGTCCTGCCTATAGTACGCATAAAGGACTTTGATAGTGGTGCCAATCTGGCAATGAAAATCGAAGGCGGACGTCGCCATACAGCAGTAATACATTCTAAAAACATCGATCATATGACACGTTATGCAAAAATGCTGTCTACAACCATTCTAGTTAAAAATGGTTCCTCCTATAATGGAGCAGGTATCGATGGCGAAGGGCATACAACCATGACAATTGCCGGTCCTACCGGTGACGGATTGACTACACCCCGAACTTTTACTAGACCGATGCGCTGCGCTTTAATCGGTAATGTTGGTCTGAGAAGTGCACTATAATATTTTCCGCTTCAACAAGAAAGGAGGTGGATATTATGAAATACTCCGGAGCAGTAGCAGTAGTTGAAGTGGCAGGTCTGCCGACTGCTATCGCCTGTGCTGATGCTATGGTAAAGTCGGCAAATGTAACATTAATTGGCTACGAAATCACAAAAGGTGGTCCGGGAATGGTTAATGTAAAGATTTGCGGTGATGTTGGGGCAGTTCAGGCAGCTGTTGATGCCGGCTGTGAAGTTGCAAATCAAATTACGCAGGTTATCAGCAAAGTCATTATGCCCCGCCCTCATGTAGATTTAGAAAAGATTCTTTTGAATAAAAATACAGAGTCTCATTTTTCTCGAAAGTTTGACGTAGCCATCTCCGAAGAATCATCAAGCCCCATAATGAAAGATGAGACTATGTTTAAGAATGAAGCCAAAGCCAAAGAAAATGATATGGCCGAAGAAGCCAAGGCTAAGGAAGAAGCTAAGGCCAAAGAAGAGGCTAAGGCTAAGGAAGAGGCTAAGGCTAAGGAAGAAGCCAAGGCTAAGGAAGAAGCTAAGGCTAAAGAAGAAGCTAAGGCTAAGGAAGAAGCTAAGGCTAAAGAAGAAGCTAAGGCTAAAGAAGAGGCTAAAGCTAAGGAAGAGAATAAGCCAAACACAGCACCCGTTATCAATAATAAAAATTCAAATAAGCATCCAGGGAAAAAATAGGTAAGGGTGGTGAATGAAGATGACTGATATGGAAAAAGAAAAATTAATATCAATGGTTTTGGCTGAATTAGAAAAGCAAAGCCAAAGCGATAAATCTGTTATAAAAAAAATAATGGCCGTTTTCACCGGTGGTTTAATTGGTCTGGATGATGCACTCAAGCAAATGCAGCTATTGCAGAAAGAAGGCTATAAATTTGAGGCTGTATTAACTCCCAATGCCAAAAAGGTGATTGGCAAGCCTAAGTTACAGGAGTCTTTAGGCTCGATTCCGGTATATGATGATTCCGAAGATTTTAACAAGCTGTTAAGTATATTGGCAGAAAGTGATGTAGTTCTTATTCCAGTAATGACTATGAATACTGCTGCCAAAGTGGCCAATGGTATAAATGATAACCTGGCAACAACACTGATACAGGACTCTCTGCTTTCCGGTAAACCGGTCATTGGTGTACGAGATGCATGTAATCTTCAGCACTTCCACCGTCAAGAGATGGGCCAGAATAAAGGTGCCAAAGCTTATAATGCTTTGTTGGTCTCCAATCTGGAACGGCTGGAAGATTACGGTATGGAACTATGTGAAGCACTGGAATTAGTTGATACGGTGAAAAATCATTTTGGTGGCCAGAGCGTTTCGCATTCGATAGAAAAAGAATGCCAGCAGGTGTTTGAAAAACGACTATTAAGCGTTGCTGATTTGCCAAATACCAGTAGTAAAATTCGGATATCTCCTCAAACCATTGTTACTCCGGCTGCTAAAGATGCAATTAAGGAACGGGGTATTGAAATAGTTATCTGTTAAAGAGCGGAGGAGAAAGCACAATGTATATTGCCAAAGTGATAGGTCATGTTGTAGCAACCAAAAAAGACAGTCAATTGATAGGAAAGCCACTCTTGGTAGTTGCTCCTATGAATGGTCTATCAAAGGAGTTTGATAAAACGAATCTGCTTGTTGCAGTAGATTCTGTCGGTGCAGGTGTAGGCGAAACTGTTTTGTTGGTAAATGGCAGCTCTGCTGGCAGCTTTGAATATTCAGTTGGCGGGCCTATTGATGCTGCGATTGTTGGAATTATCGACATGATGGAAATCCAAGATTAAAAATATAGAGAGTTGGATAACGGAGGAACACTATGTTAAAGGCAAATGTGCAGATGATATCCGAAGAAGTATCCGGAAAATGTATAAATCTATGTCATATCATTAAAAACCCTGATGATAAGGTAACAGAAAAATTGTCCATTGAGGTTTCTCCGTTAGCAATCGTCTCCATTTCTCCCGGTGAGACAGCGATAATCGTTGCCGATTATCTTTCTAAGTCTGCGGCCTTGGAAGTTATATTTATTGACCGTTATTTAGGTACAGTTTTGGTCGTGGGCGAGATAGGCGCCCTAGAAACCGCTTGTACTGGTGTTCTCAAAATGCTTCGCGGAAAACTAGCATTTGAGGAAGCGGAACTTACTCGCTCTTAAAAAATCAAGGGGGATTTTAAATGGTAAAAGAAGCTTTGGGAATGATTGAAACCAGAGGATTAATTCCTGCTATAGAAGCAGCCGATGTTATGGTTAAAGCTGCTAATGTTAACTTATGCGGTTATCAAAAGACGGGTTCAGGATATGTCACAGTGATGGTCCGTGGTGATGTTGGAGCTGTAAAGGCTGCTACTGATGCCGGGGCGGCAGCTGCCGGAAAGGTTGGACATTTGGTTTCTGTATATGTTATACCTCGTCCGCATGATGATACTGAAGAGATTCTTCCAGATAATTTTTAAACATAAGGCAGGGATGGAGAAACATATCCATCCCTAGCATCTCTACAAGGAGGGATTCCTATGCCACAATTTCGCATAATCAATGCTCCTAGCGCAGGAATAAAAGAGATGCTGCTTCGTAAGTCTAATGCACAGCCCCAAGTTAAGGAAGAAATTTTGCGTGACTGTACGGCAATAGGTATGTATCAGGCATCAATAACAGATTGTTATTATTATGCAGACTTGGCGCAAAAAGCTGGAGATGTAATTGCTTTGGAGATAAACGGCAGTTGCCCACAACGGTTAAGTATGATGGCTTTGTTTGGTGATATTTCAGCAGTAGAGGCAGCTATCAAGGCAATTAAAAAAGATGCCGGAGATATTAAGTGATGCTCAAAACCAAATATCTTTTTGTTGGATCGACAGGCTGTGGTAAAACTTCACTTATCTTTGCACTGCTAGACCAGTATGACCCAAATATGCGAATCATCCCTACACAAGGTATGACATGCCATGGTACTTACATCGATTTACCCGGTAATTATTGTGATAATCCTGATTGTTATTCAATCTTGTCGGTATGTTCTCAGCAGGTTCAGTTCGTTGTTTTGGTTGTAGGAGCAGATCAGCGTTCAATGTTGATGCCTGAAGGATTTTCACATTTGTTTATCCGTCCAGTAATAGGGGTAATTACCAAAATAGATGAATTGAATGCTAACTGTGAAAGAGCTGAATTGTGGCACCGCCGTGCGGGAGTAAGCGGTCCTATTTATAGTGTCTCAGCTCGTACGGGAGCAGGAATTGTATCTCTCCGCCAGTTTCTAGAAAACGATGAATAGATGGAACAGAGGATAATTCGTTATTGAATATTTAATTTTAAGCAGAAATGGAGGCGAAGATAAGGAATGTCGATGTTATTCGTGATCAACCCTGGAGCTACTTCAACTAAAGTGGCTTTATTCGAAGATGAGAAGACGCTCTATAAGGAAACAATTGATCATAATGCTAATGATTTGGCCGGTTTCAACCGGATTTATGAACAGCGAGTTTATCGTGGAAATTTGTTGCGGGATTGGCTGTCGGATAACAAGGTAAAAATCTCTGACTTAGATGCTATTGTTTCACGCGGAGGTCTCTTAAAACCGATAGTTGGCGGTACTTATCGCATTAATGAATTAATGATAGCTGATTTGGAAAAAGCTGAGCATGGAGAACATGCATCAAATCTTGGGGCTGCTTTAGCATGGGATTTGGGTGCTGAATACGGGTTACCCCTTTTCATTGTTGACCCCGTATCTGTAGACGAATATATTCCAGAAGCCCGTATTTCCGGTTTAAAAGATATTCCGCGTATAAGTTTGGCACATACCCTTAATTGCAGGGCTGTAGCTATTCAGGTCGCTGCCGAAATGGGACGTCCATATAAGGATCTGCGTCTTATTGTAGCTCATCTCGGTACAGGGATTTCAATCACCGTTCATTCCGGAGGAAGATTGATTGATAGTAATAATCCTTATGAGGCTGGACCTATGTGCCCTGACAGGGCCGGTACTTTACCTAATAGAGGCTTGGTTCATTTAGCTTTTTCCGGTAAATATGATGAATATGGATTAATAAAAAAAATACATCGGGAAGGAGGACTATATGATCATTTAGGTACCAAAGATCTGCGAGAGGCTGAAAGAATGGTGGCAGATGGTAATGAATATGCGGCATTAGTACTTCGAGCCATGGTATACCAAATTGCAAAAGAAATTGGCGCGATGTCTACCGTTTTACAAGGCGGAGTTGATGCAGTTATCATTGCAGGTGGCATGGCCTATTCAGAATGGCTGCAAACAGAATTGTCCAAACGTATCTCCTTTATTGCCCCAGTAATTATTAAACCCGGGGAAAAGGAGATGGAGGCTTTAGCAGAAGGTGCACTAAGAGTGCTCAATGGTCAGGAAGAGGCACGCGAATATCAGGAAGACTTAATCGGAGGAAAAAATACGGCAGCATAGTAATCGTAGAAATTACGGGTATCACCAAAACTAGTAAGATTATTACTAAGAGTAAAACAATGTAAAAATTTTTGAAGGGATGGTTAACTTGAATAAAAATTTTGCGAGCGCATCTCCCGCTGAAAACATGGTACTGGCCTTTTTTTTAATGGTATTGTTTATTATTCTTGCAGGTTATACTGAACCGGCAACTGCTTTGGTTTTAATCCCTTTAGGATTTTCAGCATCTATTGTTCAAACCATAGCAGGGGTTGTGCAATTAAAGAATAACGACATTATGGGTGGTAATATTAATTTAGCTTTTAGTGTTTTTACATGGCAAGCATGCATTGAAACTTTACTTAAAGCTCTTCAAATTATTCCTGCAAACACTGCTTTTATTGATGGTTGGCTTTATTTGATGATGGGACTTTTGTTGTTAGGATTTACACCAACTATGTTCAAAGCAAATTCAGCAGCAGCATTATTTATAGCCGGAGCAGATATCTTTTTTATGGGTACTACCTACGCATCTTTATTTGGTTCAGCAACTGTAGGTTTTTATGCGGCTTGGGGACTGATTTTATGTGTTGTATCATGCTTATGGCAAGGTGTGGGTATATCGTTGAATGATGTTTATGGTCGAACCGTAGTTGATTTTGGCCCAGCAATAATAAAAAGCAACACAAATGAAGCAGCATAATAACCCAAGTAAAGAATAGAATAAAATTTTAGGGGCTGTTGCCTGTGACAAATAAAGTCGTTCAGGTAACAGCCCTTTTTATATAAATTAACTTTAATTAATTGTTTGTTGTTGGTTGGAAGATCGATATTCGGTAGCTGACATACCTATTTTGCTTTTAAAGAGTCTTCGAAATGAATTGGCATTTTCATAACCGGTTTCCTGTGCAATGCTGTCAATAGTACGATTGGTGGAAAGCAGAAGGATTTTCGCCTTTTCAAGACGCCGATCAATAAGATACTCACTAAAATTTTTGCCGATTTCTTTTTTAAACAGACGGCTGAGGTAAGAAGGAGTGAAAAACATTTCGCTGGCAATACTTTCAAGTGTGATATTATCGTTTAAACGCATTTCAATTATTTCTTGTATTTTCGTAATAACTTCAAATCTATAGCTGTGATCTTCCTGATTATACATCGAAGCGGCTTTTTCGATAAAATTGTTAAAAGATGAAAGCAAACATTCGGTCTTTTGAGCTGAAATAATATTAGATAAGAACTCTTTATATACAATTATCAAAACCCCGTTGAGACTGGCATTTTGCTCAGCCGAAGTAATTTCTGCAGCAATATTAATCAGTTGAGACCGGATTTGATTAAACTCGCCTTCGGTTTTTATTGTCATCTCACTTACAATAACATCGGTTAGATTAAAGATTTGTTCGATGGTACCTTCCTTAAACAGTTTTAGGAGTTTTTTATAATATCCAGGGAGCGAGTTGGTCTGCAGCGGCTGAGCCAATCGAGAATTACTGATTAAGGCACTCAGATTATCTATAATTGAGAGCAGATCTTTTTGACTTATTGGTTTGAGCAGGTAATCATTTACCCCGATCCGCAAAGCTTTTTCAACCAAACAAAAATCATCCGCAGCGGTTAAAATTGCAATCAGGATTTGGGGGTTCAATTCCTTTAACTTTTTGGCAGTTGATAAACCATCCATGTCAGAAATAAATATATCAGAAAATACAATGTCTGGATTTGTTTGCTGAGCAAGTTTAATCCCGGCCTTTCCAGAAAAGGCTTGACCAACATAAGAGAGATCGGGCCGATTTTTCTTGAGTATGTGCTCGAATGCTTGGCCTTGCAGAGGATTGGAGTCAACTACCATAAGATTAACCATTGCGAACAACCCCGCTTTCCTTGGGCCAATAGGGAATAATAATGTCAATGGTTGTGCCCTGATCCTCATAACTCTTAACATCCCAACTAAAATCGTCTTCGAAATAATGGTTTAAAATCTTGATAGTATTTATTAATGGGAAGGAATCAGTGTTGGAGAAATCAGATTTCTTTAAAGCCAGCAACTGAGATTTGGTTATGGTTGACATACCAACCCCATTATCAGATATAACGATTTTAATTTTATTTCCCAACTTGGAAACTTCAAGATAGAATGTTCCACCGTTATGTTTCGCATTCAAGCCATGTTGGAAGGCGTTTTCTACAAAGGGTTGAATGGATAAGGGTGGAATAATTGCATCCCAACAATCTTCGGCAACAGTTGTT
>JBDKUD010000334.1:0-23427 GCA_039679805.1 Syntrophomonas sp.
GCCAGATGGAAAAGGAGCGCTGGGGAATATCCGGCTGTGGCGGCAGCGAAGATTTCATAGAAGGCTATGAAGCGGTTTTCAATAAAAGAAAAGCAAATTTCATAGGGCGGTAGCAATCATATAAACAACCTTGTTTGATTTGGAGAAATCCCTGGGCCAGATTGGGAGGGATGAAAATGAGGAAATATGTTGGGGAGCGACTGCCGCTGGTTCTGTACCAGTTCTTTTCCACCGAAACCATGGTAGGGGTAGTGTGCACGGTTGATGAAGATGGGTTCCCCCGTGGGGCGCCCATGTCCCAGTTTTATGCTCCCGCCGATCATATTCTGTTAATGGCCGCCCAAAATAAGTCGCAGACCTACTTAAACGCCGTCAGGAGCGGCAAGATTGCTCTTACTTTTATGGGGGCCAACAACCTGGTTTTTACTGTGCAGGGGAAGGTAGTCGCTGTCCGGGAGGCTATGAAGACCAATGAAAACCTGGGTATCCTGGCGGTTTTTATAAGCGAAGTGAACAGCAACGAGGCCTGCGATGTCGTAGTCACCGGGGGGGTAAGCACCCAATTCCGCAGCGAGCGCTGGCAGCAGCTTCTGGAAAGCTGGCTGGCTGAACTGCGCAGCTGCACCCTGGAAGATATTACTCCATTGACCCCACCTATGTAATAATAGCGATTCATCATCTACGACCACCTTACAGATAAATAATTCCGTGCATCCAAGAAGGTTCTTCTAAAGAAACATTATTCGGGAAAGAACCTTATTTTTATAGGTAATATGAGCGCTTGCAACTCAAAGAAGGCCATTCCCAATCATGATTATCAATAGCGTATAGTTAGACGGTCCGCACAATAGATTTAATTATTAAATAAATGCTAAAGTGGTGCGGATTTGAAGAGAGTAAAAGTAATATTTATAAATTTGCTGATGCTGACCGTAACATCCTTAATTTTGCGCACTGTAAACATATCCTTCAATGTATACCTTTCCAACCGGCTCGGCCCGGAGGGTATGGGGCTTTTCCAATTAATAAGCTCTATTTATTTTCTAGCCATTGTCTTTTCCATATCGGGCATCAGGTTTGCCTCCACCCGGCTGGTTGCTGAGGAAATGGGAATAGGGAACCCGGCCGGAGCAAATAAAGCGGTGCGTAACTGCCTGGTTTACGGTCTGATATTCAGCATGGCAACCATGATAATAATAAACCTCAACGCGGAATATATCGGCATCTCCTGGCTGAATGACGCCCGAACCATATTATCGCTGCGCATCTTTGCCTTCAGCCTGCCCTTCATCTCGCTGTCTTCCGTAATAAGCGGGTACTTCATCGCGGTTCGCAAAGTCATAATGACGGTGCTGGTGCAGTATTTAGAGCAGCTTATAAAAATAGGCACGACAGTATTGTTCATCGGCATATTTTTGCCGATGGGCCTGGAATATGCCTGCGCAGCCGTGGTCCTGGGGGCCTGTGCCGGGGAGCTCTGCTCATTCCTATTTCTATTGTTCCTTTACCGGACCGACCGGCCGGGAGCCAATAAGGTCCAGGCCGGGACCCGTCTCATATCGCGTATGTTTAATATAGCGCTGCCGGTCGCATTCAGCGGCTACATTATGTCTGTAGTAAGGACCATCCAACAACTGCTGATACCATGGGGGCTTAAAAAGAGCGGTGAATCAAGCGGGGAGGCTATTGCCACATTTGGCGTAATTCAAGGTATGGCTATGCCGGTAATAATGTTCCCTTCAGTTTTTATTGAGGCGGTTTGTGACTTGATCGTTCCTGAGCTGGCCGAATGCAAAGCTAGCAACAGTTACAACCGGCTCAACTACATCATTGCCCGGGTTTTCAATCTGGGTGTCCTTCTGTCCATAGGCGCAGCCTGGCTGTTCTGGCATTTTTCCGAAGAACTCGGAATGGCGATTTATAATAATGCGGAAGCGGCCTATTTCATAATGATGCTGGCGCCGCTGATCCCGGTTATGTATCTGGACAACATCGTGGACAACATGTTGAAAGGAATAGACGAACAGGTCAGTTCAATGCGGTACAATATCTTCACATCGTTGATTAACGTGGTCATGACCTATCTACTGCTGCCCAGGTACGCCATCGCCGGGTATTTAATTACAACTTATTTTGTAAAGATAATAAACTTTGGTTTAAGTATAAACAGGCTGATTAAGGTTACAAAACTGACTATCAACATCAAAGAAATAGTCAAATCCATACTCTGCATAATTGGAGCTATAGGCATTGCGCTTTTATTGGATGATCTAAACCTTGTAAATCCCGCCATGATATTCTTGCATCTCCTTCTTACCGCCGCCATATATATATTCCTTCTGCGCGTGTTCTCCTGTATAACCCACGATGATGTATTGTGGCTCAAATCGTTGTTTAAATAGTTAGAAGCTTTCGACATTAGATTTTATCTGGAATAGGAGATATATTCTAAAAATAGATAGAATTGTTCAAAAGGGTGGATATTTGTATATAATTAATTGTAACTGATTGGTTTTTACTGGAGGCTTATTTATGAGATATTTTAACCAGGCCGATGCTCAACGTTGAAAGAAATCACTCATCGTTGAAAATTTTAGTATTAATAAAAGGTCAGCATATCAAACATTTGATGTTTTCCTTTCCCATTCATCGCAAGACAGAGCCGTATTGCCTTCAGTTATAAATTTTTTATCTCAATATGGGGTAAATGTTTACATCGATATAACTGATGATGAACTACCTCCCAAGCCTTCAGCTGAAACCGGAATTATGTTAAAGAATAGAATTTATCAAGCCGGGAAATTTATTGTGCTAGTCAGTCAAAACAGCAAAGATAGCAAATGGATACCATGGGAATTAGGAATAGCTGATGAAAAGAAGAAAATTAACAATATAGCACTTCTTCCCTATGTACAAAGCTCAACAAATCCGACATGGCCCGAGCAAGAATACCTTGGCCTTTATCCGAGGATAGTTAATCATACTTTTATAGGTCAAACGTCACCGGTGTGGATGGTACTGAATCATCATAAGAACTCAGGGGATGAGTTGGGTAGATGGCTTAGACAATAATCGAAATTCCCGGGGGGGAGGAATATGGCTTATCAAGGAGTTAAACGAAAGGTATTTATATCTCATTATAAGGGTGATAAAAAAGAAGTTGATGATTTTATTAAAAAATTTGCTACCCAAGAAAAGGTGTTTACCCCTTATGTGCTGGGGGCTAATGATAATGATGAATTCATTGACAGTACAAATACAAACTATGTCATGACGCAAATACGAAAAAGGTATCTTTTGGATACTACTGTAACCATTGTTCTTGTTGGCAGCTGTACACACAGCCGCCGTTATGTTGACTGGGAGATAAAGAGTTCTTTACGGCAAGGAGAATATACTCCCAACGGTCTAATGGGGATTATTTTACCAAGTCAAGGGAATTCGGCTTATTTGCCTCCAAGATTTAAGGATAATTGGACTACAGAACATGTAGATTGTTATGCTCGTTATTGGATCTATCCCAAAAGTGCTGAAGAATTAGGCAAGTGGATTGAGGATGCTTATCAGGCAAGGACTAAAAGAGCTCATTTAATTAAAAACTCCCAGGATATGATGAATGCTAAATGCAAGGTTTGCGTGATAACCCACTGAGGAGGGATTACTATGAAAAACTATCTACCCCCCCTTTCGGTAATATTTGTATGGCATCCTGCGGACACGAGCAAAGTTAAGCCAATAGTTGATCATTGCTCTTCTCTTTTATCACGTGACATAGAACAACCATTTTCCCGAGCTATGAATTTACCAATTTTTTACCGTACAACTACGAAAAAAGGAGTGCCTTCAAAAATTGAGCCTATTTCAGAAAAAACAGTAATTTTCCCCTTCATTAGCAAGGAAGTCATGGCCGATGACGACGACTGGATGTCATATTTTGATAACATACCCAAATCCGATAATGTATATCTAATACCCATAGCTTTGGATGAAAATGCCCTGAAAGCTAGGGGAATTTTTGAAAAAAGGAACTTTATTCGTGCTTATGAATTTGAAAAACTATATATTAACGATTATATGTTTATCTCAGTGGCCCATGAAATTTACCGTTGGGCGTTAAATGAGGTATTTGATGATAAGGGATTAGGGAAGGATAACGCCATTAAAATTTTTTTAAGCCATGCCAAAGATGGTAGAAATGGTATTAAATTGGCTAAGGCACTAAAAGATTTTATTGATAATAGTACAATGCGGAATTTTTTTGATGCTACAGATATTGCACCAAGCTACAAATTTGATGATGAGATTGTTGGGCATCTTAAACAATCTACACTTGTTGCTATACACTCTGATTCCTATTCATCCCGTTATTGGTGCCAACGTGAAATATTAAGCGCCAAAGAACACAATTGTCCTATAATTGCCGTTGACGGTATAGCTGAATATGAGGATCGCCGATTTCCGTTTGCCTCCAATGTACCAAGTGTTTATGTACATTTTCACGACACCCCAGACAAAAAAGATCTTCTACGGATTCTTAGTTCAACTTTGTTGGAAACCATTCGTTTTTGTTATTCAACTTTACTTCTTAAACAATTTAAGCAGGCTGGTTGGATAAATTCTAAAGCTACGATTATATCTAGGCCCCCAGAAGTTGCAGATATCGAAAAAGTATTAGCCTATAATGGCAGATCTATTGGCCGTAAACACAAAACAATTATTTATCCGGAACCTCCTGTTTATTCCGAAGAACTAAGTTTCTTAACCGGTCTTGGCATTCAGCTTGATACTCCATTAACATGCAATGTTTGTTCACTGCAGGATAAAAGGATCGGGATTTCAATATCAAATCCAGGAGTTGAAGAATTAACTAATATGGGGCAGGACGACACTCACCTTATACGAGTTTCTCAAGATCTGGCCAGACATTTGTTAACCCGTTGTGCTACATTGGTGTATGGTGGGGATCTCCGAGAAGATGGATTTACAGAATTTATCTTTAATGAAGCTCTTGCACTTCAAACAAGGTTGCAGACTGAAGATATCCATTTGAGAAACTATATTGCCTGGCCTATTTATAAAAATGACAGTATAGATGTTAAGAGCTGGAAAGCCACCTATAAATATATTGCCGAAATGATAGAGCTTCCTCCAGTTGCTGATGTAAGAGATTTGATACCAAGCGAAGATGTTTTTTTACCACCTATAAATCTGGAAAATTCCTTTGTATGGAGCCGTTGTTTAACAGAAATGCGAAAACAAATGATTGAATTCTGCGATATCCGTATCTGTGCTGGGGGTCGGCATTCAGGTTATAAAGGGAAAATGCCCGGCGTCCTTGAGGAAATTCTCATTGCGCTTGAAAGGAAACGGCCTATCTTCCTTTTGGGGGGGTTCGGAGGTGTTACGGCAAGCGTGTGTCAAATTATCAAAGATGGAGTAATACCTCAGGAGCTCAATTTGGACTGGCAAATTCAAAACAATTCTGGGTACAAAGAATTATTGGACTTTTGCAAAATGCGTGATCATCAATATTCCACTGATTATAACTCAATTACTGAACGCTTAAAAAATGCTGAATTAAACAATGGACTCAGTAAGGATGATAATATAAAACTCTGTAATACGCAGTTTATTGAAGAAGCACTACATCTTATTTTTAAAGGCCTGAAGTCACTATATGCATGAATATATTTACCCTTATTAAAATTGATAGGGGTAATCATGAGCGATGCAGCTTGGCAATGATAAACTAAAATTAATCAAAGAATCAGTAGGGGTTACCCCAACGGGGGGGTTCCTGTTTTGATAGATAATTAAAGCAGGTTGTCTCTTAAATAAGCAGGGCATTACATGACTTCGTAGGGAAATTAATTCTTAGGCTTTTAACAAATGGAGGATAAAAATGGGTTTCATAATTAACGACAAAACATTAATCTCGGAAATCACAGAAAAGTTATGTTGTATCGGTGATAAAGAAAAGGAACAATATAAGGATACGACATTCGAGCATCCTTTAGATACTGATATTAAGTCCATTCTAATCAGATTAAAGCCTTCATCGGGTGAATCAATTGAATATACGCAAACCGCACAACTGGATGAATTGTGGGAAACATTAATTAACAAATCTATTATCTGTCTAAGGTTTTTTGATAAACGAGAACCGTTTTATAATGATCCAAATAAAATTGCTATAGCTTATGGCTTGGATAAGCTTAAGCAATATCATGAACGATATACTAATTTTGAAAGTTTATTATATGGTTCCAGTTCAGTTTATCGCGATCATGTATTTCATTCAGTTCGAACATGGATGCTCGGTACGTTTTGTTTATTGAAGACAATTCGAGACGGCAGATTTATCGATTCAATAGGCATAGACGGAGTTGAAGATAGACAATTTACTAAAAAAATAAACTTTTTCGAGAAAATAAGTATGTGGACTATCATTGCATTATGCCATGATTTAGGCTATCCACTGGAAAAATCGCAGCAGATATTAGATAGAACTCGAGAGATGATGAAGGATTTCATACAGAACCCCAATATATGGAACAACTTTGGATTTAGTGGTATACAGGACAATATTAACGAATATATTGTAAAGTTTATGAGCACAAAGATGAAAGGTTCCCACGTTAATGAGGAAGAAGGCTATGAAAACAACAAATTTATTGGAAGAATACAGCCAAAGTATTATTTAAAATACACTAAATCTTTGGAACGCTTTGATCATGGTATTATTAGTGCAGTTATTATTTATAAAATGCTTCTCTATTTTCTGGAATCCGATTTCAATCTAAATGATGATTATATATATACTTATGAAGATGCACGGCAATTTTATATTAGAAGAGAGATCCTTCGCTCAATGTCGTCACATACATGTTCGGATATATATAACATTCATCTAACGACCTTTTCGAGCTTATTGTTTTTTTGTGATGAATTGCAAGAATGGGGTCGAAAGTCGTGGAATGAGTTATATGCTGGATTATTACCTAATGCGATTGAACTGACCATAGATACCTTTGTTCCTACAGAGATTAAAGTTCATGAACGTATTGATATGAGCTCTATTAATGAGCAACAGATCATTATAGATAATATCTCGCGTATTTTTGAGCGACAATATGTATATTACAAGTTAATTTTCAGGGATGGTCAATATACAGTAAATAGAGAATTTAGTTTTGTTAAAAACATTACTTTGGCCTTAAAAACTTACGGAACACAAGCTAATGAGATTCATATAGAATACAGTATGACATCAGATAACAAAAATTATTTTAAAATAGATGTTACTGAAGCCCCGGATTTTAAGACTGACTTTGAGAATAATATGGATAATAAACTGAAAAAGGCCTTATATTATTCGGAATTAAATATAACTGAGTAAACTCAATTGGAGTGTAATAATGACCAAATATCGTGGACAACTATATATATTTGAAGGCATTGATAATGTAGGAAAGACTACTATTATATCTGAGTTATGTTCAAAGCTTAATAAAGACGGTATATCTTTTTCTAATTATAGTTTCCCTGGTAAAGAACCCCAAACTTTAGGTGATTTGGTTTGCCAATTACATAATAAATCTGAAAAATACCTCAAAAATGAATTGGACCCCCTTAGCATACAATTGCTGCATATTGCTGCGCATATAGATACAATTAACAGCAATATTTTACCGGATTTAAAAGCTGGGAAAATTGTATTACTTGATAGATCATGGTGGTCAACTTATGCATATGGTCTGGCTAGCGGAATAAGTAAAAAAGCAATAACACAGATCATTAAACCAGAAATCGATATATTAAAATATGTTCCATGTAAAATCTTTCTTATCAAAAGAAACCTTCATAGTTCAGAGTATAATGAGGAAAAAATAAATACGATTTTAAACTCCTATGAGGAGCTAAACGAAAAATACCGAAAATCCAATTTGGTTGAAGTAGTAGATAATAATAATGATTTATCTTTAACAATAAATAAAATATATAAGACAATTGGCAATCATGAAAAATATAAGTTGAATATTCAAAAATCAATTAAAGTAATACCTTCCTCAATTTATAAAATATATTGGGAGTTCGCTAAAAAACGACAGGACATTTTTTTCAATAGAATAAATGGTGAGTATCCTTGGACTTCTGATCCTATACTGAAAAAATATAAATTTACTAATTCTTATCGTGCATCAGATAGAGTAAGTCAGTTTTTATTAAAACATGTTATTTATAATAATGTCGCCTATTCGCCAGAAGACACATTTTTTAGAATTATATTATTTAAATTGTTCAATAAGATTGAAACTTGGTTGCGTTTGGAAGAGTCTCTAGGAGAAATAACGTACCATAATTATTCTTATGAAAAATATGATGAATTTTTTACGAGATTACTTGTAAGTAAAGAAAAGATATATTCTGCAGCTTATATTATGCCGTCGGGTAAAGGTTCCTATGGTTATGATAAAAAACATAGAAATAATTTAAAACTGCTTGAAATGATGATGAAAGATAATATTACAAGAAAAATAGCAAAAGCAAAAAAATTAGAACAAGTGTATCAACTTTTCTTATCCTATCCAACTATAGGAAAATTTCTGGCTTTTCAATATAGTATTGATATCAATTATAGTGAACTTTGTGATTTCAATGAGAATTCTTTCGTTGTGGCAGGACCAGGTGCAATTAATGGTATTCATAAATGTTTTAATTCTATTGGATTCTATTCTCCAGAAGATATCATAAGGTTTATGACTGATAAACAAATTGAAGAATTTGAACGATTAAAACTGGATTTTAAAGATTTGTGGGGAAGACCCTTACATCTAATTGATTGTCAAAATTTATTTTGTGAATTTGATAAATATACCCGAGTAGCGTTTCCAGATGAAAAAAATGGTAGGAGAAGAATAAAGCAATTATTCACTGCTAACTCAAATAAAATTGAATATTTTTATCCTCCAAAATGGGAAATAAATTATAAAATTGATTGGAGGTAATATATGGTATATTCATATTCTGGCCAATCTGCAAATGAAGTTTGGTCACTGGCTACAGAAGAGTTATTCACACAAAAATTCTCAGTTAAAAGTCGATTAGGAAATACTAAAGAAATTTTGCATGTAATTCTCTCTATTTCAGATCCACGTCAACGTTGGGTAACACAAAGAATGCCTCCAATAAGTATTGCTTTTTCACTCGCTGAACTGATGTGGATATTAGCTGGAAATAATGAATCAAAAATAATAAACTTTTGGAATCCTATTTTACCTAAATTTTGTGGACAAGATGATAATTATCATGGTGCTTATGGCTTTAGAATTAAATGCAATTTTGGTTTTGACCAGCTTGAACGTGCTTATTATGCACTAAAAAATCAGCCGGATAATAGGCAAACTGTTATATCGATTTGGGATCCTAAAAAAGATTTCCCGGATATTAAGGGACTACCAGTAAATAACGATATCCCTTGTAACATTTGCTCATTAATAAAAATTAGAGACCAAAAGTTAGAATGGACTCAAATTATGAGAAGCAATGATGTATTTCGCGGCTTACCGTACAATTTTGTACAATTTACAAGTCTTCAAGAGATTTTAGCAGGTTGGTTAGATATTGAAATTGGCTCTTATACCCAATATAGTGACAGTCTTCATTTATATAAGAATGATGAAAATCTCTGGATTAATCATAATGATGGTAATAATTTATGGAATAAAGATAATCTGGCTCTAAATAAGGCTATGTTTTCTGAAGTAATTGAAGATATTTTTCAACGTATGACGATAATTGCCAAAGGAAAAATTTCTGTATCTGAACTCCAGAAACTTTCTAATCTAAAATATCAAAATGAAGCTTACTGCAATATCATGTTCATAATAGCTGCATATGCAGCGCGTAAATTTGGATTTATTGAATTGGAACGAGACCTAATAAGTAAATGCTCAAACGAATTATATATCCGTATGTGGGAAAATTGGATCCATTTTAGAAATTTAAAGGAGTAAAAGAAAATGAGTAAAATTATAAATCTATTTGTTTCTCATTACGGTGGAGATGAAGAACATATTCAGGGATTCAAAAATCTTTTATCGAACAAGAACTATGATATAAGGGATAGTTCAATTGTCGAAAGCGATCCTAATAATGCAAAAAGTCCAGACTATATAAAGACATTGCTTAGCTCTCAAATTAAATGGGCTGGGACAGTTGTTGTTTTGATTGGACCCAAAACTCATGAGCGGGACTGGGTTAATTGGGAAATTGAATATGCAGCCAAACATGGGGATAAAAGAATCGTAGGTGTGTTTTTGCGGGGTGCAACTGATGCCGATATTCCCGAAAAATTAGATGAGTATGGGGATGCATGTGTAACATGGAATTCAGATAAAATTATGGCAGCCATTGAAGGAAAGACAATATGGGAAACTAGTACGGGTCAGACAAGATCCAGTGAAGGTAGTCCCCGTAGCACCTGTTAGGAGTTTGAACTAATGACTATATACAGCTACATTATTACCCGCGATTACGGATTTGCACCTAACCCGTTTCCACCATATTGTACTTTAGCCACGTGTAAGCCTAGAATTCGGCGAGTTGCTCAAATTAATGACTGGGTGGTAGGAATCGGTTCAGGTGCTCGGAATAGTCCTATGAAAAACAGACTTATTTATTCAATGCAGGTTGAGGAAAAATTGTCCTATGACGAATACTGGGAAAATCCTCGTTTTCAATACAAGAAACCAACAATGAATGGTAGTAAAAAACAAAGGTATGGTGACAATGTTTACCATGCTGATGTCACAACAGGAGTTTTTATCCAAGAAGATTCACATCATAGCTTAGATGGCGGGGAGGCCAATATATTAAATTATAATAAAGATTTAAGTGGTAAATATGTATTAATTTCGAATAAGTACTGGTATTTTGGCGAGGACGCTCCACCGCTACCATTGGATTTCTTAGATTTTGCGAAAGTGATTCGGAATCATAAATCAATAAAAGATGAAAATCTAATTATAAATTTTGAATCTTGGTTACTATCATTACCTGAGCGCGGGTATATCGGACGGCCATATTTCTTCTGGAAGCCTTTTGAAAGATATTCTGGTGGATAAGTTAAGAATCGGTTTTCTGGCTTTTTTAGTTATCTGCTCAGCGAGTTCGAAACGGGACTTTTCAGACATAAGACCGCCCGTTTTGCAGGTGGAGACAGGGGACTATAGAAAACATGTTTCTCCAAAAATCATGCCTGAATTCTTTGCAAAATTTATATAATAGAATCCCGCTATTATTTAGCGGTTTTTATTTCTTCAGTTGATGTTCAGTTTCACAAATTTGGACAGCACCAATAGATAAGGACGAAGGTGTTCCATTGGTTAGGGTTCCCACAATACCTAACAATCTATAGAAAAAATGTATCCTTTTATAAGCATTATCAATAAAAAATCGAGGACCGGATATCCGGTCCTTTCTGGCTTTTTAGTTATAATTATCTACTATAATTCAACCATTGAGCGTATAAATTGATTCAATGCGTTAACTTGTTCAGGAGTTAGTTGCCTGGCGTTAGAAAGTAAAGTTTGTAAATGCGGGGGTAATAAATGAGTAGCAGTCTCTCCTCCGAGGAGTTCAATAAGGGTAATCCCTAGACCAAACGAAAGTTTCATTAGAGAATCAAGCGTAGGCTGTTTCCGGCCTGCTTCAATAGAGGATATGAAAGCCTGGCTGAGATCGGCTCGCTCGGCAAGTTTTCTCATGCTTAACCCTTGTTGTTCTCTCAATTCTGTTAAACGTTTTGATATATCCACATTACCCACATTACCCACTTTACTATCTTACCCACCTCGCCTTATTACTATAGTTATTATTACATAGACAGAAATTAATCATTGATAACCTTAGGAATTGATATATAATAACTATAGTGCTAATACTGACAGCGAAAATTTTCCGTAAAAAGCGAATTCGGATATTCAGCGAATAGAAAGGGCAGGAGCAAAGCTTTGGCAGAGAATCTAGGCGAGCAAATTCGTATTATTCGAACTGGGTTGGAGTGGAGCCAAATTTATTTGGCTGAAAAAGCAGGGGTCTCCCGATCAGTAATAAGTAATATTGAGGTTGGGAAACAGAATAATCCCAGCATTGGAACACTGTGGAGGATAGCAAATGCTTTGGGAATGCCATTATCGGAATTATTGAACATAGAATGTCTTAGCTCCCTAATAGACAAATGAAGCAACAAGCGCGAAGTCCCGAGGAAGTTGCCAGAAGTGCTTAATCTTAGATAGTAAAAAGAATATATAGGAAGATTTTAACAGCAATCGTTAAGATGTTCTGATTTAGTGTAGAATAAATTATAGGACGCTGGAGGTGGATTCTATGCGATTATCCGAACGAATTACCATAAAACCGGATGTATGTCACGGGCAAGCCTGCATTTCCGGCACTCGTATTATGGTTTCCGTAATTTTAGATAACTTTGCCGCAGGCCTTAGTAAAGATGAGATACTAAAAAGCTATCCCTCGTTAATCGCTGAAGATATTGATGCTGCGTTAGCATATGCTGCTATATTGGCAAAAGAACAGGTTATTGCACTTTAGGAAGGCGAGTTATGAGGTTTAAATTAGATGAAAACCTCCCAATTGAAGTGGCTTTGCTTCTGGAAGAGTATGGACACAGTGCTGAAACCGTATATTCAGAAGGGATACAAGGCTGTCCAGATGCTGCTTTGGCAATGCATTGCCAGCAAGAACAAAGAATACTTTTGACATCTGACATCGATTTCTCCAGTATTATAAACTATCCCCCGGGAACTCTTGATGGAATTATCGTTTTCAGGCTGGTAAATCAAAGTAAAATCTCAATAATGGAGACTACAGAACGGTTGGTTAAACGGATTGATTCGTTTGGCTCAGGTGAGCTTTGGATCGTAGAAGAAAACAAAATTAGAGTTAGGAAAAATAACTAAAAGTTCTGTATGTTCTGTGATAGTAAGCGTAAAAGGTTAACTATGTAGATGTCTCAGCTTGTGGCATAATTTTTTATCCGCACTTTAGGCAAAGTGACGGTTTCCTTACAAGGATAAAGAAGCGTCCTCAAAAATCCTTAAAAACCTCCCCGAATTCTTCGGTTGAGAAACGCATTAACATGCGGTCTCCTATAATAGTTACGGGTCCCCTGGTTCACTGGTCAACTTTAACCTTTCTTTAAAGTTTTTAGGAATTAGAATATTTTTCTCAATAAACGAAATTCCTTTACCCGAAAGGAATTGCTTGGCGCGGGCACAGTTTGGTCATAGGGGTAATGTATACATAATCACTTCTGGTTTCATTGGTTTTACTCCCTAATTTATTCTTCTTAATACAATTTATCAGGTATCGCTGGTACTGTCATTTGCCTGACCTATTTCACTAGACAATACGAAATAAATCGGGTCTGACTTTTTTCATTTCACCGGCACATCAGCATTGTTGCTATAACCGCGCTGTTCCCAGTATCCTTTATATTGGGCGTTGTCCGATAGCTCTATTTCCGTAACCCAGCGGGCCCATTTATATCCATATTTATCTTCAGCAATAACAATAAAGGGATAACCCAGCTTTTTGGGCAAAACCTGCCCGTTTTCTTTGTATGCCAGAAGTATGTTTTTTTCGCGAATATAATCCAGGGGCAGGGATGTTGTGTACCCATCCTGGCAATGAAAAATTACGGTATTGCTATTAGCTTTGACCTGTGCGGCATCAATGAGATCACTGATCTTGGTTCCCTGCCAAAGGATGGTGGCATCCCAGCCTTCAATACAATGCAGGATTACTAATTTTGTATAAGGGGTCTTCTGCAAGACTTCATCATAGCTATAGCTCAACGGGGAATTCACCAACCCTGTGATCTGCAAATGATAGGCGGCCAGGTTAACACTGGACGGGCCTTTGATCGAGTTTTCCGGCAGGGAATAGGCTGACGTCAATTTTTGGCCTTCATAAGAGTCGATGTCTGTACTTCCTAGTGATTGGGGACGGGTTTGACAGCCGCCCAGCAAGATAGTGAGAAACAGGATGACTATACCGAATTTCAGGTTAATTATAATCACTTCCTCCTTGTTAGGGATTATAGACAGCTTTCTTTTCCTTTACCCGGAGAAGAAAACAGGAATAAAGTAGTTAGGATAATCCCCAGAATAACCGATGAAATACCAGAAAACTTATGAACATTAAAAGCCCATATCCCTATGGACCTCATTCCCAATCCGGTTCAATAAAACCAGCCCGTTTAGAAGAGCCAATAGACGGTTTATACTTATCATTTCTACACTTGCCCCTTTTACTCTAAATTGCCCTGGAGTAATACCAAGTTTAAGATGCCCCAATATCACGACAGTATGACCAATCCTTTCTGGGGGCCTACTAACTATTGACCAGTTCAGAAAGGGTCTTTTTGTTTTTGGGCTGACAGAGGAGCCTCTTACCATATTTCTCAGCTTTATGAACATAGGATTGCATTATAATTAATCCATAAGGTTACAACAATAATAAGGGGTAGCAGAATACCTGGAGCCTCATGCTATTTTTATCAATGAGGGGGTGCGGGCCTGGATCGATCACGAACGAACCGAACGCCGGTTTCCACGCCAATGGGATGGGATATTTATTGTGGATGGCGATACTATTGACTTTCGTAGTATTATGGAAGAAAAAATACCCCCCGGAGTATGATGCATATGCAAACCTATCTACCTATTATTATAAGTTCGACAACAATATATATTTTTATAGTTCTGGCTATTCGTTTGTTTGGCAAAAAGGAATTAGCCCAGCTTTCGGTTGTGGACTTGGTGTTTATCCTCCTTATCAGCAACGCCGTGCAAAATGCCATGGTCGGAAGCAATTCCACCCTGGCGGGTGGATTGGTGGCTGCTTCCACCCTGTTTTGTGTGAATTATCTTTTAAAAGCGCTTCTTAATAAATCCCCGGAAATAAACCGCCTGCTCCAGGGCGATCCTCTGATGCTGGTATACGATGGAAAAATCATCCAAAAACATTTAGATCAATCCCAGATTTCCAGGGATGAATTGGAGGCTGCCATTCGGGAACACGGGGTAGAAAGCATTGAGCAGGTCAACCTTGCCATTCTGGAAATGGATGGCAATATTAGCGTTCTTTCCGATGATTTCAAAAACAGGTCATCAAAAAAGAGGCGCAAAGCTCATAAAGTTATCAGCAAGAACACCTGATTCAAATAGGGCAGAGCATCAAGCGGTTATTTCTTCGGTTGGCACTTTGGACAACTGCATATTAAAATGCTTCATGTTGTTGAATCCGTCTGATAAACGAAATTTATCTATTTTCAACCCAACCGTTTTGAATATTTCCAATAGTTCTTTTAAATTGTACTGATAGATATGGGCATCTTTTGTTTCTATTTTTTTGTCAATAGTAGGCATATCCTTCCAGGATTCATATTCGCCTGTTCTCCCCCAAAACTCCTGAGCGGGGGTTGAGAACATGATCACGCCGTTGTCAGCCAGCATTTTTTTAATCTTTAACAGAGTGGGAATACAATAATAATTAAGGTGTTCAAATACTTCGGTAAAAATTATTAGCTCGTATTTATGTTCATAAATTACGTCTTCAGTTTCAATATTTTTAGTCACGTAATGGATGTCGTATTTAGCGAGCAAATCATCGCTTATATATTGGGCTGAGTCCAAAGCATATACATCGGCCCCGGTATTGAGCCTGGCATATAAAGCGATAGTGCCATAGGCCAGACCAATGTCAAGAATATTGCCAATTTTATTGTCCCTGCTGAATTCTGATATCCAACCGGGAATGTGCTGCCAGTATGCTTCTTCATATTGTCTGTAAACAAAATAGTATTTATTGGGATTGTTTTGCGCAATAAGATCCTGGACGATGCTTATGGATATCATATTGTGGTACCTTCTTCCATAAATGGTTTTATCAGTTAATATATATTTATATTCAGTTTCAACCGATTCTGTTTCATGATCAGGATCAATAAATTGTAAAGAGGGCTCCTTTATGGTTTATGGAACCCTCATTTTATTTCGAAAAGGTATATGAGATTTTATAATCTAGAATTAACAAAGGTCAAAAAGGTGATTGGACTGTGAAAGGAATGCCTAAATAATTTCGTACCGGCCTTCTTTCCGGCGCGGGGCTTTGGGTATATAGGAGGGATAGCCTAAGGTTATAGCGGCGATGAAATCACCGTGTTCCGGCGCGTATTGGAGGCGCAGGTCTTCATCCATGCCCGCGCTCAAAGCGGCCGTCATCCAGCAGGAACCGATTCCTTTGTCATAGGCTGACAAAAGCATGTTCTGGATGGCGGCGCTGGTGCTCTGTATGACTACCCTTTTATCGGGATAATCCTGTTTGTAGAGGAAAGCTAGAATGCAGCACTGGGAGCCGCCCAGGCTTTTAAGGAAGACCTTGGTTTCAGCGACAATAGCCGGGTGATTGGCAAAACGCTTGAGCAGGACCGGTTCGGTTTTGTCATAGACGACGCTCATAAATTCTCGCAGTTCTTCGAGCCTCTCGGGGCTTCTAACCACCACAAAGTACCAGGGCTGAAGATCCACGGCTGAAGGAGCATACAGGCCGGCGGTAATTATATCCTGTAAATCCGCATCGCTTATGGACTGATCTGTGTACCTTCTAACACTTCTTCTACCAATTATCGAGTCTCTGGTCTCCACTACAACTCCCCCTTACACTGTTCTATCTTTAAGACCTTGGATGAACACTCGTTCACTTTCACTATAAGAAGTTGGATATCCTGTGTCAACCTCTGGTATAAGAGCAAAAAGGGGCTTCGGAGACATCCGAAACCCCCAGACCGTCAAAAAAGCCGAATCTCTGCGTCAGTACAAGAATCCGCTCAATCAACGTATGCCCTATACGCCTCAATCGCGGCTTCTTGCACTTCCTTGATCTTCGGCTTTTTTGCTCGCTCTGACAGCTTCTTTACGAAGCCTTATTTCTTTTGCTTCTTTAGTTTGGGAGGGGCTTTCTTTTCAGCGGACTCTAACATTTTGTTTAACTGCGTCCACTCTTTGCTTTCCAGGACATTTTCAAGATTCAGGGCCATAATCATACGATTGTCGGTATTCACTATGCCGTCCATGTACGCCTGGCCATGTACATCATTGACGATGCCCGGGACTTTTTCAAATTTCCGGGCCGACACCCTTAAAACCTCCATTACCTCATCTACGATCAACCCGATTTTCTTGTTGCTTATCTCACTGACAATTATGCGGGTGCGGTCGGTATACTCTTTTGATTCAATTTCAAAGCGTTTGCGCATATCGATGACCGGG
Source organism: Syntrophomonas sp. (assembly GCA_039679805.1). Lineage (GTDB taxonomy): Bacteria > Bacillota > Syntrophomonadia > Syntrophomonadales > Syntrophomonadaceae > JBDKUD01. Next base: position 17,355 of record JBDKUD010000334.1, read on the forward strand.
ATAACCTCACCCCGTAAATTCACCACCCCCTGAACGAATTGGGGGGAGCGGGGCACTGCTGTAATCTGAGCCATTTTGGTGATTTCTTGAACCTGGGCAATATCTATGCCGTATTGCTCTCCGGCTAATTTAAAAATCACCAGTTGCTTTTCATCTATTTCTGCCATAACCTCGGCCTCTTTTTCTGCCTGGCTAAAGCCTTCTCCGGAATTTATTTCATCCAGGTCGGTCTCGCTAATAACATTCTGCGGATCCATCAGCATAATAATCCGCTTGCCATCATCCACCCTGGCTATGCCCGTAATCCTTTCTCCCGTTTCACTCAAGACAGCCGCCGGCGGGGGATAGATAACCGATCTGGGTATGCGTATAACTTCGTATACCTGATCGACGGTCAAACCGATAAAGGCCCCTGAAACATCGACAACTACAACCCGGGTGGTGGTTGTGACCTCGTCGCTTCCGGTAGCCAGTTTAGTGCGCATGTCAACGATGGGCATAAGGGTATCCCGCAATGAAATTATGCCTTTTATGTAATCGGGAACATTGGGCACTTTGACGATTTCGGGGAAACGGATGATTTCCTTTACCTTATCGATTTCCAGCCCAAATTCTTCCTTGCCTACCTGGAAAGACACAATTTGTACTTCATCCAGCATCGCTTCGGATTTTGGCTGGCCTGGTTTTGATTGGCGGCGATCCTTTCCGACTGCTTCCTGCCCGAACAAAGAGGCGGCGTCCAACACCATAACCAGTCTTTTACCGCCGTCTAATTTAACCACACCGGTAATTGAGGTACTGTCCACGCTGTCAGAAAGGCTGGCTGGAGCGTTTTCAATATTTTTGCTGTCAACCCTTAAAACCTCGGATACCGCGTCTACGTTTAGTCCTATGGCCTTGCCGCCGATATCCACCACGATAACGCGGCTGGAGGTGTTTTGTTCGGCTTTTTCCATCCCGAATTTGGTTCGGGTATCTACTACAGGTAGAATGTGGCCGCGCAGATTGGTCATGCCGTCAACATAGGCTGGAGCCTGGGGGATTCTGGTAATAGACGGCATTCTGATGACTTCTTGAACATGCATTATATTCAGCCCAAAACTTTCATCACCTAGAGTAAAGGTTACCAGCTGCACTTCATCCGAGGAGAACGTATTATCAGCTCGCATATAAATCCACCTTACCTTTCTTGCTCCCCGGTTTTAGCTGTCCTGCTGCATTTCGTCCGCTATGGCGGCAATATCCTCAATAGCCTTGGCCTGTTCGTCAATCGCTTTGGCCTGTTCAGCTGCTACATTGGAGGCTTCGCTTACCTGCCGGGCGCCATGGCCGATTTCTTCAGAGGCTGCGGTGCCCGCTGCCAAACCTTTTTCCAGAGCGTCTTTAATCAGGTTCAAGCCCTCAGCTACTTTGACCCGGTTGGTAGTTATGGTTTCAACCTGCTGGGTGACCGCCGTATTGTAACGGGCCGTTCCATACATGGTTTCATCGGCCTTTTTGGAGGCTGTCTCGGACAGGGAGACTTCTAGCACAACTTTATCCATCTGGCCGTGAATATCCTGGATGAGGTCTTTGATCTTGTCGGCGTTTTCAGCCGACTCGTTGGCCAGATTGCGAATATCACCGGCAACCACCGAGAATCCGCGGCCGTGTTCGCCCGCCGTGGCAGCTTCCACGAACCCGTTCACAGCCAGCATATTGGTTTGTATGGAGACATTATTGATGGTGCCGACGATTTTGTCTATCTGCTGAATCTTGGCTTGCAGGGATTCTACGGAAGAGTTTATGGTAGAGTAATGTTTTACCCGACCTTGGACGCCCATCCATACATCTCTGGCCAGAGCCCGTCCGTCTGAAAGCAGCTGGGTAATCTCGTTCATTAACCCACCCGCTTCAACTGCCAAATCGGACACGTTCACTCTAAGACTCTCGGCTTGCTGCATCATAGTCATGGCATTTTCAGCTTCACTTGCCGCGGTATTCATTCCCTCATTCATCTGAACTAAAACACTGGCTATTTCTGTTGCTGAGGAACTGATCTCTTCGATATTGGCGGACAGTTCTTCCGCTGTAGCCGCAACCTCCTCAGCCGATTTGTTGATATTGGTAGAGACTTTTAATTCCTCGGCCATTTCCGTCAGGTCGTGGGTGGCGCTGTTGATTTCCGACATGCCCTTACTCTGCTCGGCGACTGCCTTGGCTGATTCTTCGATGCCGATTTCCGCCTGTTTGGCCGCGGCGGCAATCGCCTCACTGCCGGCCAGAAGCTCCCTGGATTTGCCTTTTAATTCTTCTACCAATTTCGTATCTTCATTTAGAATTTCAGAATAGCGGCCAAACTTCTGGTCAATCTCAGTAAATTTTCCATAGGCGTCTTCGGTCATTTTCTCCCAGCCCTGAAAATCGGCTACGACTTCGTTAATGTCCTTGACGATATCCTCAATTTCGGTTCGGATTTTATCAACAACCCCGCGTATATCCCGGGCGGAGCGTTCCGATATTTCAGCTAGATTTCTCACCTCGTCAGCCACTACGGCAAACCCCCGCCCGTGCTCCCCGGCTCGGGCCGCTTCAATTGCTGCATTCAAAGCCAGCAGGTTGGTCTGATCGGCTATCATAACCACCGCCTGGACGATATCGTCAATCTGGCGGGACTGGGCTTCAAGTTCACCGATCCTTTGGCCCGATTGCGAGTTCTTGCCGGCGGATTCCTTGAGCTGGTTGAGCATATCGGCCATGCCTTTTATCGAATCTTTAAGGGCAGTGACCCCGATCTGAGCATCATTATAGAGCGATTTAAAATCAGCCAGAAGATTGGTAGCGGTTTGGTCGATCTCCGAAGCTTTTTCATTTAGTTCACCAGCTTCTTCCTTAATTCTGGTTCCACTATCGGCCAGGTCATTCATCAACTTGGAGAATTCCAACACCGCGCTGTTTGATTCTTCGATACTGGCCATCACTTGCTCGGTAGCCGAAGCTATGCGTTCTGCCAGGGCCTGCTGTTTGGCCATGGTGCGAACCCGGGATTTCTCCTGGGCCATCTTTTTAGCCAGCTGCCTTTTTTGCGCTATATCCTCTAATTCGGTCTTTTGAACGATCCCGGTCCGGTCCCTGCTTTCTACACTGTTTGGTAAAGATAACTTTTTTGCCATTACTAATGGGCCTCCTTCTTTTCATTGGTATTTCCCCCCGAAAATCCCCACTCCCAAATGAAAAGAATAACCGGCTCTATATTTCTCTTTTTAATTTCATCGAAGATGCCGTCTCATTGCTTTATATTTATACAAAATAATGCATATATATATAATGCGTTAATAATAAGTGAACGCAATAAAATTGTTTGGGAATGCTTCAAGGCCGTAATCCAGGGTATGAAGGGGTGAAATGATTGGTTGACCTATAAACCTGAGGATTTTTCCGGCAGAAGGCTGCCGGAGCCGCCAATGGCGCAAAAACCCTTATATAACTTTTCCTAACATTTATTAAAAAGAAAACTCTAATAATTGGCTGAAAATCATAGAGCGGGAAAGACCAGGGCTAGAAACAAAGAAAAGGGCAATTTGTCGAAATATATCTATAAATCACACTATTTGGCTAAATCGTGGAAGCCCAGGGTGATTGCTTCGCATGCTTTAAACAGTGGTAGAGCGTTCAAGAAGGATTATTTTTATTTGCGTAGAAAAGAAATACATACAGGTAAATGCTGTATAATAGCTGCAATAACTTGTATTTGCACACCGCAATCAACCTGCAAACCAGGCAGTCATTTTTGTCTACAACCACTTATTGCATCCTGCGATAAGGACCTTGAATACTAAACTTTTCCTCCCGTTGAATGGTTACTGTCAAATCAAAGCAATCGGTAATTTAAATACTTTTATCGTAATAGCTATTTAAAGACCTATCACTTTGTACGCATTGTCTAGCTCGTTATCAATCAGCCGAGTGCCCATGAGCACCCCGTTAGGGTCTTCAGGGCATTTGGCGTTTTTCGGGATATTAAGCCCGGGTTAGTGGGTGAAGCAGGCCAAAATTTCGGGTTTAGGTGGAATATTCCTAAACGAATAGACCTTGAGATAAATAGGAAGACCAGGAGCAAGTCGTCAAGGAAGAGATTGAACTTTCCAGGCGCTGATAGTTGAAAAGATGGGGGGGAAAAATAAAAACTGAAATTGAACATAGTAAAGCCCATTCGGTGGGAGCGGCAGCCACCATGGGATCATCCCGGTTACGGTGGGTGGCCGGGCTGGAGGCCTACGTATTGAAATTTCAATATGAAAGAGGTGTATTTATGGATTTCAAGCTTTCCGAAGAACAGGAACTGATCAGGTCAAATGCGCGCGAGTTTGCTTTAAAGTACATTGAACCCGTGGCCGCGGAAATCGATCAAAATAGCCGCCAACCGGCTGAAATTTTTGAGAAACTGGCAGGACTTGATATGATGGGCATTTCCTATCCTACCGAATACGGCGGCGGCGGAGCAGAATTCCTTACCACTATGCTGGTTACTGAAGAGTTGGCCCGCTCCTGTGCCAGCACCGGCTTTCTTCATGGCTACAGCTATGGTCTGATCGGACATCCCATACTCACCTTCGGTAATGAAGAACAGAAGAAAAAGTGGATGCCGGGCCTGGCTGCCGGCACACTGGTAGGCGCTTTTGCCCTGACTGAGCCGGGAGCGGGGACCGATGTCAGTTCGGCTACCAGCCTGGCCGTGAAAAACGGCAATGTATATGTCCTGAATGGAACTAAGACATTCATTACCAATGCCATTATTGCCGATGTCTTTGTAGCCTTTGCCTATACCGACCCCTCGGCCGGCCCCAAAGGAATGAGCGCCTTCCTTATTCCCAAAGGAGCCCCGGGTCTTATTGTAGGCAAGCATTTTAATAAGATGGGGGTTCGGGGTTCCCAGACTTCCGAAGTGGTGTTCAAAGACTGTGTCGTACCGGCTGATTGCCTGCTTGGCAAGGAGGGGGATGGCTTCAAGATTGCCATGAGCGCGCTTGATGTCGGCCGCATTGGTATTGCCGCCATGTCCACCGGCATTGCCCAGGCCTGCCTGGATGAATCCGTTAGTTATTCCAAGCAACGGGTTCAGTTTAAAAAACCGATAGCCAGTCAACAGGCCATTCAGTGGTTTATCGCCGACATGGCCACTGATATCGATGCCGCACGCTACTTCTATATGTATGCCGCCTGGGTAAAGGACCAGGGCAAACCATTCAGCCTGGCTGCCTCCAAGGCCAAGCTGTTTTGTTCAGAATGTGCCGCCCGGCACTCAACTAAAGCAGTTCAAATTCAAGGCGGTTACGGATTCATGACCGGGGCCAAGGTTGAGCGCCTCTATCGCGATGTCAAGTTGGCCGAAATTGGTGAAGGCACATCCGAGGCCCAGCGCATGATCATAGCGGGTGCGACGCTTCGGTAAAGGGTGATGGAAAAATGAGCGCACCTCGTTTGCGGGGAGCGGCAAGGATAACGACGGAGAAAAAAGGAGGAGAAAAATATGAGTACTATTGAAGCTGGGCAAAAGATTCCCACCCGGGTTCGCCGGACGCTTGATGTAGGCGATTTCTCTATTCTGCACCAACTGACCTGGTTTAATATGGCGGTACACAGCGACTCGGAATATGCCAAGGGAACCTGGTTCAAGGAACGTTCCCTGGCCGGACCGATTATCTTTGTGGTTGCCGACGGTCTGGTCCATAATGCCGATACCATCGCGGAGTTTGTGGGAAATGCCGGGTACGAAATCTATGCCTATATCGGTGTGGATAATGTAAAAATCACCAAACCGGTTCTCTTCGGCGACACCCTGAGGGCAGATGCGGAAGTGGTCGATTTCCGACCCACCAAAAATCCCAAAATGAACCTGTTTTTGTATCAGAACCGGACTTATAACCAGCGCGATGAGCAGGTAATTGAGTATACCACTACCATGATGGTGCAGAAAAAGGATTAATCAGACCGTCATACCATCCGGGCACCACGATTTACGCTCCGCATATTATTGAGGTCGAAAAAGGCGAATCGCCTCTGGCAGCTTCCTTTTAGGCACGATAATGGCCAA
>JBDKUD010000257.1:0-16321 GCA_039679805.1 Syntrophomonas sp.
AAGTGAAGTTTTCCCGTACCACGTACCAAAAAACTTCACTTATTGTTTCCGGGCATGGGCGTTTCACTATGATACAATGTTATTAAAAAAAGGCTTTCAGGAAATAACTATGAATCTCGGAAAAGCATTCTGCCATCAAATCATAAACAATAAAAAATACTGGTATCTTCCGGCGCTGATAATTACTTCTATTACCGGGGCCATCCTGTCGGTGTATCTTTTCGGCGGGATGGCTTTTAGTTTTCAGGGGTTGGATATTAGAGTTTCTATGGTACCGGCCTGGCACGGACGGACCATCATAGAACTGCCCCCTTTTGGCAGGGTGTCGGCGTTGACGCACCAATCCCCGGCGGAATTACGTATACGGCTGGAGCAGGTTGAGACAGACACGATTAAGAGTAATTGGGCCGAGCCTACGTATAGTAAGAAGATATTAGGGCGCCTGCAAAAGGGGTTGCCGAATATGGCGGTCAGTTTTGGACTGCGCCAAATTGCCCTGGGTGCCGCCGGAGCTTTTCTGCTGATCCTGCTTCTCTGGAGGGCGCGGCTGCGGACTGCCATTCTATCTGGTCTGGGGGGAGCAATAATAATTGCGGTTGTAGTCGGTACTGTTTTTACGGGGTATAACCTGGAGGCCTTCCGTGAGCCTGAATATACCGGGGCCATATCCATGGCGCCGGGGGCTATTAAAATCGCCAACGATTCGCTGGCCCAGTTAAATGAGGTCAAGGACAATACAAATAAAGTAGTAACTAATATCAAGGCGCTTTTTTCAAATGCTGACAGCCTGATGGTGTTGGGCAACCCGGATCAGGAGAAGGAAATCGTTAAAATATTACTGGTTAGTGATCTGCATTCTAACCCGGTAGGGGTGGAGTTTATTAAAACCCTGGCGCAGGATTTCAAGGTCGACTTCCTCATTAATGCCGGTGATCTGACTGATTTCGGCTCGCCCCTGGAAGCTAGTATGACCAAAGGGTTAGGGGAAATACCCATACCCCAGGTATTTGCCGCCGGCAATCATGATACCCCGGAAATCAGCCGGTTTATGGCGGCCATGCCCAATAGCTATGTGCTTAATGGACAAACTATTGTGTTAAAGGGTTTACGCATTTTGGGTCTGCCTGATCCTCTTTCCGGATCTGCAGCAGTAGAAGCCAGTGACTCTCAGGAGGAGGAGCGCATACTTGATATTCAAGCTGCCGGTTTGCAGCAAGCCATAAAAGAGCAGGGTCCTCCCGACATTTTAGTTGTACACAATCCCCGGGTGGCCCAACGCTTCTTGGCTTATGTACCTCTGGTGGTTACCGGGCATACCCACAGTTTAAATTTTAATCAGAAGGGAAAATCAGTACTAATTAATCCTGGCACTACTGGCGCCGCTGGGTTAAGGGGTCTCTATTCGGAAACCGGCACTCCCTACTCCGCGATCATCGTCTACATTAAATCTGGCGAAGGCCCATTGGCAGCCGACATCATCAAATATGATCCTACTTCCCAACAGTTTCTCCTCGAACGGCAACTAATCAATTCCCCACAATAAGTGAACTTTCCTGAACCTGGTTCATAAAACTTCACTTATTTGAAGGACGTGTGGAGATAAGTATTCCACGCACTATGCTGGAACCCAATACGATAGTTCCGCCAACTAACGACCAATATCCCGGGGCCTCTCCATAAAATAGAAAAACCCACAGCGGATTTAGAATCGGTTCTATAATAGGGATTAAAATACCATCAATAGCGCGCACTTTTTTCAACGCGATGGAATACAAGAGATACGGTAATCCCAACTGAAAGACCCCCAAAATAACAGAGCCCGTGATATTAACTGCATCAAGCCTGGATGTGAATAAAAATGGAAAAGTTATTAAAACGCAAATAATATTACCCAATAAAATGGTGTCCTCGGGAGTTTGATCCTTTTGCATTCGCAGGGCTATGGTTAGACTGCCGAAGCTCACTCCACTCAGGAGTGCGAGAATATTTCCTACTAATCTTCCGCCGGAAAGATCGTCAAAAAAGAACAGTACTATACCGCCCATCAAAATAAACATAAAAATCCAATCAGAGATAGATGCTTTTTCCTTTAGCCAAAATCGGCCCAGCAGTAACACGTACAATGGGGCCGTATACTGAAGAATAATGGCATTGGAGGCAGTAGTCAGCTTATTGCTGAACACAAAAAGGATTACTGTGGCGGCATAAAAAACGGCACCGACCAGAGCTGCTCGAGATGGAACTTTGAGCGGTCTGCGTAAAATTATTAGAAGCAGAATTACTGCCGCAGCACTTCTTATACAGGCAATCACAGGAGCAGGGGCGGAGAGATTTTTAATGATAACCCCACCGGTACTCCATAAAATAGCAGCAAGAAACAATAGCCCAACATAGTTTTTATATTTTGAATTATTCTCGGACATACAAATTCCTCCAATCTGCAATAAGTGAACTTTCCTGAACCTGGTTCATAAAAGTTCACTTATTTTTGCAATAGAGCGGCAATAGTAGCTGACGGGGCGAGGGTTAGGGGGTCGAGGCCGTCATCGATGCGAAATGAGTTTATATCATCCGGGTCTACCGGCAGGCAGTAGCCGTAAACGAGTATGTTTGCCAGCGAGGCCGCATAAATGGACGGCGGTTCAATCGTTTGCTGAATCTTGCACTTCAACTCCATTAGAGGAAGTTCGGCAGGACATATATCCTGACAGGTCCAGCAGTTGGAACAGGTCCATAGGTTGGTTGCATCTTCTTCCAGAGGAAGACGTACAAAAGAGGCAATCCCCATCTTCTCCAGGTAGCAGTTTTCATAACAAAGGGCACATTTTAAACATGTCTCAAACACTACTTACCAGACTCCTTATACCCGAATCGTTTATCATTAGTTCTTCTGGATTAAAGCCTATCGCTAGTCCCAGTACTTGGGGAAGAAATAAACACGGTATTTTCCGGCCATTGAAGTATGCAGATTGCTTGCGGTCAAGCAGCAGTTGACAGTTTCCGCAAGCCGTAATAATAACATCGGTATCTTTACGTTCCAGCTCCTCCAAACGGGTTCTGCCAATTTTATAAGCTGCTGCCAGATTGCTCATGGTCAGGGAAGCCCCGCAGCAGCGGTCTTGAAATGAATAAGGGATAATTTCCCTAACCACCGGGCCCAGCAATTCTTCCATAACCCGGGGATGCTCAGCATCATCAAACTGCATAATCGCAGCAGGCCGAAACACTTGGCAGGGGTTCATGACAGCCGCTTTTATTGGTATAACTTTTTCACAGCAAGCTAAAATCTCATTAGTGTGTTCATGTAAAACTTCCAGGAGATGCTGGGTTCTCACAGTATTATTAAAATGCAGACCCACCTTGCCTAGCACCTGGTTTATGCCCTCCAGCTTCTCAGGATTTTGCCGGCACATATACTGTACACGTTTAAGGGTATTGGTACACCCGCCACAAAGGGTGACCAGATCCATATCGTGCTGTTCTGCCAGGGCCAGGTTGTACGCGGCCATATATATCCAATTGGGGTTGGTTCCTTGCAGGACCTGCCCGCAGCACATTGCCTCCGGAAGCGTATGTGTCTTAATGTCTAAAGCTTCCAGAACTCGTTTACTGGAAAGTTCATATTCCGGGAAACGCGCTGTCACCAAGCATCCTGCGAATAGTGCTTTTTCTATAGTCATAACATCTTCCTTAATAAATCTACGTCATCATATCCAACATACAATCTAGATTCAATGTCGATATTTGTCAAGACAATCCCATTGAAAATAAGTGAACTTTTTACCGTACCACCTGTTACCAGAGAAGTTTTCAGAATTTATGCATTTTATAAAAAATTTAAGCGATTTAAGAGGAAATAAGAGTTATCTGGAGAAATAGGGGATATAATCCATAGCCATTTTGGGTGACGAAATTTAGTATTTTGGTGAGGGAAGGTAGGTAAAAATGAATAGGCTAGGTAGAAAATCAGGACTGGTAGGGCTAATAGTTATATTAATATTTAGCCTGGCTGCAATAACCTGGACAGCTCCAGGGCCGGCAGCAGCCACTGACAGTGTAGTATTCCCGGATATTAATGGAGATCCAAATGCAACATTTATTAAATACCTGGCAGATCGGGGTTTGGTTAAAGGTTTTCCGGATGGAACCTTTCGCCCTAATCAGGGATTAACCCGTGCCCAGGCGACATCGCTCTTAGTAAGTGCTGCAGGGTTACGAGCTGACGCCTCTTTACCCATAAGTTTTAAAGATGTAGAACCTACTAACTGGGCAGCCCCAAGCATTGCGGCAGCTGCACAGGCGGGATTTATTAGCGGTTTCCCGGATGGGACTTTTCATCCTGAGGAAAAACTTACCCGGGCCCAGGCAATAAGCATGATATTACGTTTATCCAAACAGACCAGTAGTGCAGCTCTTCCTGAGCTTACTGATATTGATTCCAGCCACTGGGCGGCGAAATCGGCAGCAACGGGTCTCGCCTCAGGCATGATTGGATTAACCGCTGATAAAAAGCAATTCCTTCCTAATGATATTATGTCACGTTCTGATTTGACCAGAGCGCTGGGGGTTTTGCTAACCAGTGATGAGAACCTGTTTACCGGCAACTTGGGCGGGCAGCTGAAAATAACCGGAGGGACCGTTAATGTGACAAGAACGGGAACTCAAAACCCGGTGATTGTAACAACTACCACGGCAATAAATCCCGGAGACATGATACAAACTGGAGCTGACGGGACAGCCGAGCTGGTATTCCCTGATGGCAGTGGTATTTTAATAAAAGAAAATACTATCGTAGCTGTTAAGGAAGCCCGGGGCAGAGCTTACATAAAATCAGACGGGACAGCCGGCACAGCTATTGATTGGCTGGTATTGGACCTTAAACAGGGCAAGATGTTCGGGGCTTTAACAAGCAGTTCAGAAACTTCTGACGGTTCTAAGAGTAAAGAAACTGCTGCTCTTAATAATAGCGATTATTCCTTGGTGGCCAGTCTGGATGATGGGCTAAGTCTGGCTGCTGCTAATGCTAGTAATCCCTGGTGGGATGCCAAGAAGACCAAGAAGGTAAAAGTACGCGTGGATATGCCCTGGGGTGTAGCTTCCATACGGGGAACCTTCTGGGGGAATACTGTTCAAGCCAATGGACAATCAGCTACCAGTTTGCTTACTGGTGAAGCAGTAGTTACCAGCGGCGGACAAACTGTGACAGTTTCTGCCGGACAGAGTACGCAGATAACACAGCCCCAGGCACCACCGGCACCACCGGCACCAATGGCACCGACGCAAATGAGAGAATGGGCTCAGGCTGGAGATTGGGCTAATCAGCGCGCCCGGGAAATGGAGGCTCAACAGGAAGCTCCGCCACTACCGGCACCTCCACCAGTACCAGTAGTAGAGCAGCCTGGTCTTCCACCGGTGCTTCAACCACCGGCTGCGCCGCAACAACCGCCGAGTCAGACACCAGCGACGGCAACGGCACCGTCTGGAATTGCCAGTATAATAAGTAATGCTATTCATAATGCAGCCGTGTCTTCCGGTTCCGCACCAAGTACAGGAGGAGGCGGCGGAGGTGGGGGAACCTCAGATAGAACGCCACCGGCGTTTATAAACGGTTATCCCGCAGTAGAAAACGAAACCTGTAATACGGCAGATCTGACCGTAAAAACAAATGAGTCAGGTAAAGCCTATTACGTAGCATTATTACAGGATGAAGTTGCAGAATATGCGCCTGATACTGCGCAGGAGGTAAAAGGCTGGATCCCCGGAAGCGATCGAAATCCTCAGGTACAGGTATCCTCCTGGAGTGGTTCCTTTGACTTGTCTGGTGATGCAGAAATTAATACCATTAATTATCTTCGGGTTAATAGCAGCTATAAGATATATGTTGTGGCTGAGGACCAACGCGGAAACCTTACGCCAACGGTTAGCGTAATTGACTTCCAGACAGCCGAACCAGTCGCAACTATTTCGGGTTATGTATATGAACAGGATGGCGTAACTGCCATTGCCGGAGTGCCTGTAGGAGCAAGGGATAATTCCGATGATCATCTGGCTGCTTCAACGATTACAGCTGATGATGGTTCCTATACCTTGCCATTCATGGAAAACGGAGAATTTGCTGTTTATGCCTGGCCTGGCATGTATGAGATGCCCTATGCCAACACCTGGTATGTTAGTAGATATATTTCTGAAATACCTGAACTTTGTTATATTAGAGAATGTGCAACCGCAATTAATACTGAAGAGAATATCAAGGTAACCGGTATAAACTTTAACCTGGCACCGGGCGGGTCGATCTCAGGAACTATAAAAGATTCCCAGGGTAACCCGCTGGGTGAAGTCAGCGTAGTTGCTCAGTTAGAACTACCGAATTATGAGGGATGGGAAGGTACTGAAACAGTAAGCGATATGGATGGCAGCTATGAAATATATGGATTGCCATATGGAAATTACCGGATAGCAGCACCCGGCTTAAGAGGTGAAGGATTTAATGATAATAACTGGAGCCGACAATGGTACAACGGTAAAGTCTACAAGGAATTAGCAGACCTTATTACAGTTGACGGCCAGATAACCGGTAAAGATTTTATCCTGCAAACACCTGCATTGACGGGAATAATAACCGATGCTCTGACTAAAACAGGGGTAAGCGGTTTGACTATTAATTTCCGCAGTGGGATTAATGCCAGAACAGGAAATATTGTTGCCACCTGCCAAACGGGGGAAGGTGGATCGTATTCAATTTCTAACCTTCTTGCAGGATTTTATACAGGAGAGATAACTGGTACAGGCTATCTAACTAGTTATTTTAACGCTTACAATAGCCTTGAAAATATGGATCTGTATTATGAGACTACAGGGCAAAACGGAACCGCTATTCCTTGCCTGTCTGAGGGGCAGACGTGCATTGTATTGACCTGGGGAGAGTCACCTTACGATTTGGATTCTTATCTCGTTGGGCCTACTGGCGATGGCGGTACTTTTACAACCTACTATGGCAATCAGTCCTATGAAGGTGCTGATAATGTACAATATGTGGTACTGGATACTGATGATACTTATTCTTACGGTCCTGAGACTACGACTATATATCAGCAGGTTGCCGGTCAGTATCAGTTTGGAGTACGCCAATGTTCTTATGAGGGCTCATTTGCTGATTCAGATGCTATGGTTACAGTCTATCAAGGGAGTAATACAGTACATACATTCAGCGTTCCTACTGACCAGGAGGGAAGCTGGTGGAAAGTATTTACTTTGAATGGTAGTATGTTAACTCCTGTAAATACAGTATCAAATGTTTTTTATGATCTTCCCACTGTATCCAACTTAAGCCTGACCAGCCCTGACGGAACCGTGGAAGCACAGATTAATAATCCGACTGAAATAAATCAAAGCACCGGTGATATTATAATTTCCATACCCTCCAATTTTACCGCCAATTTCACGGGAGGGACTGCTGCCGTTTCAAGGAGTGCTACGGCGAGCCTAAATGCTATTCAGGATAAGTTCGATCTAAGTGATATAGCCATTGAGCCAAGTACGAACATTGCTGGAATGCTAATTACCTGGCTAGGCTTACAGGATGGAGACGATGGTGTAGCTCCTGCTACTCTGCTGGCTAATAGCGGATCTACTCTTACACTGGTTGATGCTGATTCTAACCAGATGACATATATTATTATCGTAAATATAGTCGAGCCGTAGTCATCGGGCATCAAAAGGCACTCCCAAAAATTTTTGCGGGAGTGCCTTTTTGTATTTAATAATGGCACATACTAATAGAATAATAATAAGTGAAGTTTTCTGGTACGTGGTACGTAAAACTTCACTTATGCTATAATTTTATTTAACTAATATTGGAAAAGAGAGGTAATGCTAGATGATAGATGCCAATATTTTTCGCCAGTATGATATCCGGGGCAAGGCTGGCGAGGAGTTGGATGATAATGCGGTTGTGGCCATTGGTCGGGCTTTTGGCAAATACGTTCAGGAACAGGGACGAACCCGCTTGCTGGTGGGGCGGGATAACCGGGCTTCTTCACCACGGTTCCGGGATTTGATAATAGAGTCGTTGCTGACTTCGGGGCTGGATGTAGTAGACATTGGTGAGGTCATTACCCCGGTGTTTTATTTTGCTTCTCATCACCTGTCGCTCGATGCCGGCATAATGATAACTGCCAGCCACAACCCGGGCCATGATAATGGATTTAAACTGCTTCTAGGCAGTTCAACTATTTATGGTGATGAGATTCAGAAAATAGCCCGGATGGCGGAAAAAGAGGAGAAGATAAATAGCACTACCCGGGGTATTCTGGAGTTTCAGGATGTTACCAGTGCTTATATACAGGAAATAAACGGCCGGGTTAATCTGGGTCCGCGCCACCAAAAAATTGTTATTGATTGCGGCAACGGCACTGCTGGATTTATTGCCCCTCAGGTTTTCAGACAACTTGGCTGTGAGGTAGTTGAGCTTTTCTGTGATTCAAACCCATTGTTTCCTAATCACCATCCCGATCCGGTCAAGGTGGAAAACTGTCAGGACTTAATTAGGGTAGTAAAGGAAGAAAAGGCCGATCTGGGCATTGGTTTTGACGGGGATGGTGACCGCCTGGGAGTCGTGGACCCGGATGGAAACATCATCTGGGGAGATATGTTAATGATACTCTTCTGGCGGGAGATTTTGCCCCAACACCCGGGTGCGACCTGTATTGTGGAGGTAAAATGTTCCCAGGCTCTGATTGATGAAATCGAACGGCTGGGCGGAAGACCGCTAATTTATAAAACCGGGCATTCTTTAATTAAGGCTAAGATGAAGGAAACGGGGGCTATATTCACCGGCGAAATGTCAGGTCATATGTTTTTTGCCGATGAATACTACGGTTATGATGACGCTCTATATGCGGCGGCCCGTTTATTAAGGATTCTTTCCAACAGTGACCAGAGCCTGGCAGAGATGTTATCAAGCGTGCCCCATTATTACGCTACTCCGGAGATACGTATCAAAAGCACCGACACCGATAAATTCCGGATAGTTGAAGAGGTGCTGACACATTTTCGTGGTAAATACGATATTATCGATGTTGACGGAGCCCGCATACTATTCCCGGGCGGCTGGGGACTTGTACGCGCTTCCAACACCGGCCCCGAGCTCATCGTCCGCTGCGAAGGCAAAACCCCCGAAGCCCTCGAAGCCATAAAATCCGAGCTGTTTTCAATATTATAATAAGTGAACTTTCCTGAACCAGGTTCCAAAAAGTTCACTTATTGGCCAAAAGCTGCGGTAGTTTAAAAATAGAAAAAGAAGTGAACTTTTGTGAACCATCAGGTTCAAAAGTTCACTTCTTTTATGAAATCTTTTATACGTGATTCGGTATCTGCCCTCTTATCCACTTAATTGAGAATAATCCTATCAGGATAAGTAGAAATACGCCAATTAAGTATCCAGGATGAAATACCAGGTAAACTACCCCAACTACCGGTAACAGGAGAGTTCGGGTCAGCGCTTTTAACATCTTATTACCAGCGATAAATCGAGCTAGGGATGGGGAATTGTGATAATAGAAGTTAACGAACATTGTTCCCAGGCTATTTGTCAATAAATACTGGTCGCGAAAATTTCTGAGCAGCGCTACACATGGTTCGAACTTCGAACCGAAGGCAGCGGTGGCAATAAAACATTCATCAATTTTATCTTCTACCGTAAAGTTAACTTCTGTGTTATTACTTAGACCATTTATATTTTTTATCGAACCTGCTACTATTCGGATCGCATTATTTGAAGTTAAATCAACGGTTTCTCCCGGAATAACAACTAATTTGAATTCACTAGTATCGCTATTTTCTCCACCAATTGGTTCAACATTTACCTTATTCGCAAAAGCGGTACTGGCAAGTGCAAGAATGATCGAAGCTTTGGCTTCACCATTACTATTTTCTAATAATTGATTAAATCTCAGCGTGACTACATCGTTTCCAACTAATTTATCATCACCAATAACTGAATTAATGGTCAGCTCCTCAGGTGTTTTAGTATCTGCTGTGGGGGGACTATTTACATTATAAACTTCTGAATAAACGCCCGATTGATTACCCGCTTTATCAATAGCTATGGATTTAAGGGTTGTAGTCGAAGCTATTGAAATTGGACTTAAATATTCTGTACTACTTGATGTTGGGTCCTGGCCATTTGCGGTGTAGTATATCTTACCCGATTTAGAATTAATTAAACTTACGGATTGGGCATCACTGTATTGTCCGCCCGGAGGATTATATAAGACTACCGGGGGCATCTTATCCGGCACTATTAGTATCCATATAGAACCCGGTGCAAACTTCATAGTTTGTCCTTTGACGGTAAAATTTATTTTTGAATTGTTTGTTTTTTGCCAGGTACCTTTCCACAGTTTACCGTCTCTATAGAAACTTGCTTCACCAGTTCCTTCAATATTAACATCGGTGACCCATTCATTTAGATTATTGTTAAATACACATTCTTCTTGAGTGTAAATGATGGCAAGATTCGTGGTTGTAATCGGCGAACCGTCTTCTAATAAAGCCACATTGCCATTTTGATAACGTTCGTAACTTTGTCCATTCCATTTGAAACCCACTCCATTAGATTGATCTGTAAATTTTACTACTGCCCTGTCGGCAAACTCTCCACCAGTCATATCTCCCAAAGTAAATTGAGTGGTTGGACTAACCAAAGTTCCCCCACGATTTGACATAGCCTGGCGTAACAATTCGGTGCCGGTATAAAGATTATAGGGCATTTGTCTATCACTGGAGCGGTAAAAGTATTGGCCAGCTCCGTAAATTTCATCAAGATCAATTATCGGCAGCTGAGGAATCATTTGTAATGCTTCATTACTGCCACCTGCGTGGGCAAATCCTGTACTATAATTATTTGCCAGTATAGCCAAGAAGCTACGGGCACTGCGAACTGGACCTATCTTTTTATCGCCGCTTATTTTTAAGAGATCAAAAATGGCTAAAAACCGGGTAATATCTGGAGCAACTGGTGCTTCGAACACGAGATCTGCATCATTTAAACCCGCTTGTGGCTGCGCATCCTTATAATTATCAATAACAACACTAATAGTAGATGCTATTTCCGGTATAGTAACGTTTACCTGACAGGTGCGAATTAAATTTCCTTCACTGCTTGTTGCCGTAATTAATGCCTGCCCTGCTGATACACCATCAACATGTCCGGTCTGGTCCACGGTAGCAACCTTGGTATTATTGGATGACCAGGTTATCTTATTATTTGAGGCACAGCCTGGTGCAAGTAAGGGGATTAATTGGCCCTTGGTATCCAGCGACAAATATTCGTCAGGTCTGAATGTGCCATCTTGATATAAACTCATAATCCCGGCTTCAACCGCCGTGGAGGCATAATTTTCAGCCCAATGACCCTGTAAGTCGGGTATGGATGTAGAAGTAACCGGAGGACAAATATATCCCAGCATATGCATCATGATCGCAGCATAGTCAGCTCTGCTGACTCCCCATTCGGGATGAAAGGTCCCATCTGGATATCCATTGATTTTCCCTGCCTGAACAAGCGCTGAAATATCATGATAATATGTGTTATCCGGGGACACATCACTGAAACTACTGGCAGCGCTTTCATCTTCCAGCCCTAATGAATTTGCCAGAAATCTGCATAATCCTCCTCGGGTCATTATTTTCGGTGAATCAGTAATGCAAATGTCTATTGAACTTTTATTAAGGGAAAAGTCAATTAGCGGTACTTCTTGCAAATCTTGTCCAAAATAATAATCTGCATAAGATTTAAAATCCTGAATAGCTTCACTATTTTTATTAAGTTTATAATAAGCCCATCCGCGTCCGTAATAAGCATCTGGATCCCAGACATAATATCCCTGCATAGAACTGGAGAAGTCAGTTATAGCGTTGTTATATTGCCCGAGGTTATAGTAACACCAGGCACGCATCTTGTAATAAAAACCATTTTCTGAATCTATATTGATTGCGGATGTGAAATCAGCAATAGCCGGATAATAGTTTTTTAAATTTTCGTAATAAATCATTCCTCTTTGATAATAAACCCAATCATTACTCCACCCCCGTTGAATGATGCTTGTATAGTCTGTAATAGCTTGATTGTACTGACCTAAGCATTTATAACACCAGGCACGATCAAAGTAAGACCATTTATCATTTGAATCTAACTGTAATATCTTATTTAAATCTGTAATTGCCAAGGCATACTCGCCCTTGTCTTCATAACACCATGCTCTGCCTCTATACTGGTAAACAGATTCGGAATCGAGCTGAATAGCTCTGGTAAAGTCTGAAATAGCAGGATCATAATTAGCTTGATAGTAATAACACCAACCACGGCCATTGTAAACATCGGCATAGTTTGAATCAAGCCATATTGCCTGACTAAAATCAGCAATAGCCAGATTATATTGCTCTTTGTAGAAATAACACCAACCGCGGCCATCGTAAGCACCTATATAGTATGAATCAAGCCGTATTGCCTGACTAAAATCAGTAATAGCCAGATCGTATTCACCTTTTAAGTAATAACTCCAACCTCTGCCGTTATAAGCATCTGCTAAATAAGGATCATTCGATATAGCCGTTGTAAAAGAATTAATGGCTTGATCATATTTTCCCTGGTTTAGATATGTCCAACCCTGGCCAACATAATCAGTTGCAATACTATTAGTGTGTATTGCCTGCGCTGTTTTCTCCTCAGTGGTTAAGCTTGTTCCCTGATCTGACTGAGTTTCAGTTTGGTCAGATTCAGGAGGCAAAGCCAAATGATAGGGCATAGCTTCACGACTGTGCCTGCTTTCGAGCATACTGTTTTTATAGTAATCTTTGGAACTAATCGCTGAATTTGAGGATGTTGTTTCTGATGCTGCTGCTGAAGACGCAGTAGTTAAGGATAATGTAAATAGAAAAAAAGCAATTAAAGTTATTAACCAATTCACGGAAAGCTTTTTCACTTTTATAACCCCCAATGTTGTTTGCTCCATGTTACAAAAAATACCAATTAATATTTATTTCAATAATTGAATAATGAAATCCTGCAGAATTCCTTATAATTAACAAATTTACTCCTATTTAGAAATTGAACTAATTACAACTATCCACATTGACGCCTTATGCTATGCTTGCCGGACGGATTAATATAAATTACGTTAAAATATATATACTATAGACAAGAACAATCAGAAGGAGGAGTTTTAATGAATGCACTAGTGATATATGCTCATCCCAACCCCATGAGTTTTAATGCGGCGGTGGTTAAGGTGGTTCAGGAGGAGTTGGAGAAGAAGGGAGCCATGGTGAAGGTTAAGGACCTGTATGCCATGAACTGGAATCCAGTGTTAAGCGGTGAGGATTTTCAGGGTCTCCACACGGGAAAAGTGCCTGCCGATATAAAGCAGGAACAGGCTGATGTGAGCTGGGCTGATAAAGTGGTAATGGTGGCACCGGTTTGGTGGCATTCAGTTCCGGCTATGCTTAAAGGGTATATCGACCGCGTTTTTTCAATAGGTTTTGCTTACGAATATACCCAGACAGGTGCGCGGGGGCTATTGGGTGGAAAGAAAGGTCTGGTTATTACCACTTCTGGTGCTGATGAAAAGACTGCCCAGCAGACCGGAATGTTAAGGGACCTGGAAAATGGCCTGGTTAATGCTGTTTTTGGCTTTTCCGGTTTTTCCGAGTTCAAGCTCAAAAACCTGTATGCAATACCAACCGTTTCCGACGACCAGCGCAAACAGATGCTTACCGATGTAAGAACCACGATTGCCAACTGGGCCTAGCGCCAATAAGTGAAGTTTTTTGGTACCACGTACCAAAGAACTTCACTTATTTTTCTTTGGAGTTCTTTTTGGCTAGGGCGGCGCGGAATAGGTCGCCCATGCTCTGGCTGATTTCTCCTTTGTCACTGTACTGGGAAATCAGCTTTTGGTTCATTCTGCTGGTATTCTTGCCTTTTCTGAATAGATCATCATCTTGTTTTTCGGGCTGCCGGTGACCGCATTCACGGTCCGGGCAGACCAGCATTTTGCCGTGTTTGCCATTAATTAAGAGCAACAACTTCCCGCAACTGGGGCATTTGGTGCGGCTGACGTTATCCGGTTTGTAAATACTCTCATCGCTCTTCACACTAGCAACCAGCTCAACTGTATTCTGGCGTATCCCGTTTAAAAATACCGATTTATCGCTTTTGCCCCGGGCAATGTCGGCCAGTTTCTTTTCCCATTGGGCAGTTAGTTCCGGACTTTTTAGGCTGGCGGGAACTAGTTTGATTAGCTGCATTCCTTTGGAAGTCGGAATCAATTCCTTGCCGTGCCGTTCGATGTAATTGGTATATAGAAGTTTTTCAATAATCTCAGCGCGAGTGGCCGGTGTGCCCAACCCCGAATCTTTCATAGTCTCCCGTAGTTCTTCATCTTCAATAAATTTACCCGGGCTTTCCATGGCTGTTAAAAGGGTGGCTTCATTATAACGGGCGGGTGGTTTGGTTTTTGCTTTCCTTAGTTTGCAGTCAACTACATCTTTCTTCTCGCCTTTTCTCACCCGGCTAAGAGATTGCTCAGGAAGGCCATGGTCATCAGCGGTTTCATTATTTTCAGGCAGGGAGAAAGTCACACTTTTCCACCCTAATTCCTTCACCACTTTACCCCGGGCCATAAATTTTTCTCCATTAACCATGGTAGTGATAGTTGTCTGTTCGTAGGTATGGGCGGGGTAGAGAACGGCCAGAAAACGCCGCGCTACGAGATCATAAATCTTTTTTTCATCGGCTGTCAGGCTGGTGAGGTTAACTTTTTGCTCAGTGGGAATTATGGCATGATGGTCAGTGACCTTGCTATTGTCAACAAACCGTTTGCCGGGTGACAATTTTCCCTGTAAAAAAGGTTTTACCAGTTGAGCATAAGGTCCTGCCTGAATAGCCTTCAACCTATCTGGAAGGGTGGGAACAATATCCGAGGTAATATATCGGGAGTCGGTTCTTGGATAGGTTAGTAGTTTATGGCGTTCGTATAAATCCTGCATTATGGATAATGTCTTTTGAGCCGGAAATGCGTAACGCCGGTTGGCATCCCTTTGCAGCTCGGTTAAATCATAGGCCAGGGGTGCAGGTTCGCTTTTACTCTTCATGGTAACATCACTTACCACTCCGGTATGGCCCTTAACCGCTGCCGTAATAGCTTCTGCACGGGCCAGGTCAAATATTTGGTTCTTGCCGTTAGCATCCCGCCATTCCCCGAAAAAGTCACCAAAATTAACGCGGATGGTCCAGTAATCAACGGGGACGAATTTGTTTATTTCGTCTTCCCGGTTAATAATCATGGCCAGGGTAGGGGTCTGCACTCTTCCGGCCGATAATTGGGCATTAAACTTGCAAGTTAAAGCCCGGGTAACATTAAGTCCGATTAACCAATCAGCCTGAGCCCGGCATACAGCCGCATAAAAAAGGTTATTATAGGCGGTTCCCGGTTGCAGCCGGTTAAAACCTTCCCGGATGGCAGCATCTGTCTGAGAAGATATCCACAGGCGCCGGAAGGGTTTGTGCCAGTTGGCCTTGGCCATGATCCAGCGGGCCACCAGTTCGCCTTCGCGCCCGGCATCAGTGGCGATAACCAGGTCTTTTATATCATTACGCTGCATAAGATTTCTAACCACCTGGTATTGGTGGGAAGTCTGCCTTATTACCTTTAATTTCATATTATCCGGCAGCATGGGCAGGTCTTCCATGCGCCATTGCTTCAGTTTTTGGTCATAATCGTCAGGTTCAGCCAAAGTCACCAGGTGCCCTAAGGCCCAGGTTACCACATACTGTGGCCCTTCCATATAGCCTTTGTTTTTACTATTACAATTTAAAACCCGCGCCAGTTCTTTACCAACACTCGGTTTCTCTGCCAGTACCAGTGATTTCATATTATCTCCTTCTGGGGTTGAGCCCCTGCAAATACTGTTTATCCCGTAATTATACCATTAGGAACCTACTCTTATGAAGAGCCCCAAAAGCCACTAAGATAAAAAAATACCCGGTTATAAAACCGGGCGCGAAAAAGATTGGGATTGTATACTTTATAAAACTATAAAGTCGTAAGTAGGATGGCCCACCCCGGGGATCGGAAGCTCCACAGGTGAGAAACGTTATCCCCGGGATGGTTGGTCGGAAACTCAAATTTTGGCAAACAAAAAATCCAGACCCCGTATGTCAGGATCTGGATGCAAGGACAACTAAATACGCCTTACAAGCTTACTCCTTTCCACACTGGGAGGCATAACCGTTTCCAGTTATACCCTATCGGTCTCAATA
>JBDKUD010000121.1:0-6402 GCA_039679805.1 Syntrophomonas sp.
CCACTGCCGGAGACTGGAGCAAACTGGATATGCCTCACCGCCCGGCGCTTAGACTGTCTGCTTATGGTCCCGCCATATTTGCCTTCCGGCTATTATAACTGCACTAAGAGCGAATAGCATTAACAGGCCAAATACCATCATCCTTACACTGCCGGTTAACATACCACCTACATAGGAATAAACCATAGTGGCCGGGAGTTGCCCCAGACCAGTCGCCCAGAAGAATTCCCAGAACCCCATACCAGTTAGACCAGCCGCATAGCTGACTATATCAAAAGACACGAATGGCAATAATCGAGCTATCAATACCGCCCATTTGCCATATCTTTCAAAGAAATTGTCGACCTCTTTTAAGGCTGACCGCGATGTAAACTTCTCTACCACTAACCGTCCATAAATTCGAGCAATGGCGAAACATACCACTGCCCCCACCATAGCACTGGACCAGGATAAAATAGCACCATTAATCCATCCGAATATTCCTGCATTGGCAAAAGTTATTACAAAGGCCGGCAGTGGTGCGGCCACTGATTGAAAAACCATGAGCAGGAAAGAAACTATTGGAGCCCAGATACCAAAGGATAGTATGTATTCCCGAGCTGCGGGAATATTGACCATGGAGAGAATAAATACTGCCTGATTTATCGCTGTGTGCAGCGGATCTATAAGATAATACATTACAACCGGTATCGCAATTATTAAAATCTTAAACAAAATACTATACCAGAATTTATTTCTCAAAAGATTCTCCACCTTTCCCCTTGCCAATCACACTTCAGCCGCAAAAAACCGGGAAGGCCCACTGAGAACCTTTGTTTCCGCGTCCTCAAATATCTGCCGACATCTGGCCACATCAAATCCGCGGCTGTTTTCGGTATCGTTTACTATATCACGCGGATTCGAACCGGCTTCCGCCCATAACAAGTTAGCTCCTGCCACTACACCATGAACATTAGGCTCATGGGTACAATTACCCGGTATCTTTAAACCCGTAGCCAAACCCACTACCGCCAGGATTTGAGCCATCCTGGCCTCACTAACTATTCCCAGATTACTTAAATTAGTATCTGGAATTGGTATGCGACGCGCAGCTCCGCTGAATACTGCCCCGGCCTCCCTGGTCAAAAGAATTTTCTCTACCAGTTCGTCCAGGCTATGTTCCGGTCCCACCGGTTCTACACAGGTACCCAGTTTAAGCCCCGCCTGGCGAACGGCCTGCATAGTCTGCAGCCGTTTCTCGACTGGAATACGGGTAATTTCACCTTCACCCAAACGCACCGCATGATATATTCCGTTAAAGCCTGCCTCTTTTAGAGCCACCGCTTCTCCATAACCGAAATCGCCAGTGTTGGATACTAACACCGTCTCCTGCTGAAGGTATTTCCTGACCGTCTTGCCAATAGATAAAAACTGTTCAAAACTAAAATTCGCCGTAGCCATCAGGTAAATAGCATTAGCTCCTGCCTTCTCCAGTTTCAAACACCGGGCTATAATCTCTTCTATAGGTTCAACATAATGTTGCCGGAAAACCTGGTTAGATGCGGCAAAAGAGCAGAATTCGCAGTTACCCGGACAGGGAGCAGTATTTACCCCTACCTGACCGTGAATTTCGGCCTGACCCCCATTTATTTCTTCGTTCATTTGCCGGGCAGCAAATTGAACATAATAAGATTCTTCTGATAATACCGGAAATGCTAACAATTCTTTTATTTCTGCCGGACTAAGCTCTTTGCCTACCTGGGCTCCATTAACAATCTTTTTAAATGTTTGATCCAAAATTTAGCCTCCTTCCCCCGTAATATATTTTTCAACCATCTTTTCAACAAATTTATAAGCTGCCATCCGATGGTAATAATCATTCCCGGCACCCTGCCCCTGCATATAAAACCCGACCATATCTGCCCAGGTATCTATGTCCGACCTGGTACCCAGTAAAGCATAACTCAATTCGTTACATTCCAATTTTCTAACCGTACTGGTTAACACCTGCCGCGTTCCCCAGGGAATATCCAGAAAGACATCTTTAATTATCTGCTTCATTCCCAGCAGGTAATATCCCCCGTCCTGGGCAGGACCAATTACCACATCGTGATTTCTTAACTTCTCAACGGCACTTAACAATAGCTTTGGGCTTAAATCAGGTAAATCACTACCTACAAAAAGAACGGCATCAAATCCATCTATTATTTCCAAGCCGGCATTATACAATCGTTCTCCCAGATTATTGCCTATCTGAGGACATATCTTAAAATGCTTGCTATAATCATCGTTTAGAAACTGAAACCCATTGCCAGTATAATCCCCTGTATAATAGATATAACCCGGCAACCCACTGTCAATTATTGCCTGGCCAATATCTGACAAACAGGCCCGATGAAAAGCAGCACAATCCTCACCGGAAAGTTTGGTCATCAACCGGGTTTTAGTATGTCCGGCACGGGGGACTCTGCTCATAACCACCACGGCTGTCTTCATTTCACTCCCCCATAACCTGAACGATACCACTCCAGCATTCGCTCTGGTGGCATCCCCAGCATAAAAAATAGTTTTGCCAATTGCATTTTAAGAAGGGTCTTAACGGTTCCCCCCTCCTGAAAACGCCGGGTGCTGGATATAACCCGTCCTCTTACTATATAAGCACGGTAAAGCCTGCGCAGTTTATGTGAAAAGCCAATGTCCTCCATGAATACCGTTGTTGGGAACTGGCCTATTTTACAAAATAAATCCTTATCACAAAAAATCCCCTGGTCACCGTAACAACTGCTTAAATATCGGGAGCGCAGATTAGAAAAGAAAGCTAGCATTCGATAGAAAAGTGAAGAATTATCAAAACCCAGGGTACAACAGCCCCAGGGGTGACCTATGGCAACCGCTTTACGGATCTCAATAAATACCTGGTAATCTACCCGGCTGTCGGCATGCAAAAAGAATAATATATTACCCCGGGCTTCTCTGGCGCCAACATTTAATTGCCGTCCTCGTCCCGGTTCTGATACTACTATCTTGACCGGAAACTGGCGGCAGATTTCCACCGTTCTATCCCGGCTCTTACCATCACTAACTATAATCTCCATACCGGCAACAGTAATCAACTGTTGCAGCAGAGAGCCGATACGTTCTTCTTCATTTAGGGTTGGTATTATCAGTGATATATCCGGCCGGTTGTTCTGCATTTAGAACCTCCTCCAACTCCTGAACCATAATTTTGGCAGTTTGAGCAGTAAGTTCGATACAGGCCTTATTGCCGATTTTATGAAAGGCACCTTGTTTT
This sequence comes from Syntrophomonas sp., assembly GCA_039679805.1. Classification (GTDB taxonomy): domain Bacteria; phylum Bacillota; class Syntrophomonadia; order Syntrophomonadales; family Syntrophomonadaceae; genus JBDKUD01. The sequence continues at coordinate 3,272 of JBDKUD010000121.1, forward strand.
TTTCTGATAGCTCGGCAACAGGTAGCACCAAATTTCTCTTTAAACCGATCATGCAACTGTTGAGCTAATTTGACACCCAATGGAGTACAGCTTTTCTTATCCATTATACCTGCAACCATAATCATTCCGGCCAGGGCTCCACAGGTACAGCCACTACCCATACCTCCCCCAAAAAGAGAAGCCGCTGCCAGTATGTCATCCCCAACAGGAATTCCCCACACTCTTTCTGCAGCCAGTAAAACTGACTGACAGCAGTTATTTCCGTCCTTCATTGACTCACTGGCTATCTGCGATGCTTCTAATTCCCGCATGCTCATATTCTCCTTCGTTTCGATGCTTAAGCCATATCAGCCCTCCATACAGGCTGCAGAGGCTTACCAGAAAAGCAAAAAGTAAAGAAGCCGCAAAAGCACTTCCCCGGGCTACGCCCCAACTTCCCAGGAGAAACACATAGGCACTTTCCCGGACCCCGTATCCATTTATTCCTACCGGTACCATTGCTGCCACTGAGGTAACCGGGATAATATAAAGGGCATCTTGCCACCCAATGTCAGAGATACCTAAAGCTAAAAAAATAAAGTAATTAATACCTACCACGGTCACCTGAAAAACCACTGATAAGGCTAGAACCCGGATAATCCTTCTTTTATAATGGCGCATATAATTTCCATGCTTAGTCAAACCTCTTAAAAAGCTGATTATTGCTCCCTGCTTAGATACAGTCCCAACAGGCAGTCGTCCCACCATAAGCAAGCCCAGTAATCCCAGACTTATTGCCAGCAGCACTAATAACATGGCAATTATCCGCAGGTCTGGTTGGCTAATAAAAAATGCTCCTATCATGCCGGTAATAGCCAAACCAGTAGTGGCGAGAATACGTTCTGCCACCACTGAAGCGGTAGCACCAGCCACATCCCGGGTAGCTTTACTTATCCATATGATGCGTAAGGCATCCCCTCCGATGCTGGAGGGCAGAAAATTGTTGAAGAAGAGCCCTGCCCAGTAGGCCTGCCATAACTTCTTCCAACTCAGCTGTATGTCCTGGGCCTGCAAAACTTGCTGCCATTTGCTAACACTCACTATCATGGAAAAAATAATTCCGATTACAGCGACCAACAGCCAGGTTATACTGGCTTTGCTTAATACCCGACCAAGTTCTAACCAGTCTATAGACATGGCTAACCATCCCAACAGGCCAGCAGAAACAATTGCCCGCAGGATGGTTTTCCAATAGTCTTTTCTATGATTCCCGTTCATATATAAATCCTGTTCCTATACAAGATAAGCCGTAGCAGCTGCAATCATCCGGAGCTTCTTTATTTTTCTACCGTCAGGGATTTATTTCCGGCCCATTCATGATAGGAAGCATCATAATTCCGTGCTTTTTCAAAGCCCACCATTCTCATAACCAGAGCCATATGGGCTGACCGTATACCAGCTGTACAATAAGTTACTATTTCATCATTAGGATTTAATCCGGCATCTGTAAATAATTTCTTAAGCTCGGTCGAACTTTTTACGGTACCATCATTATTAAACATGGTTTCAAAAGGAATATTGATAGCACCCGGTAAATGTCCACCCCGGGCTTCGCCATAATCAGTAGCCCCGTTATATTCTTTTTCCGAACGTGAATCAACAATTTTTATGTTCTTTTGATTACTTACTATCCAGTCGGTAGTAGCATTTAACCCCGCGTCTATACTGGCAATAGAAAATTTAACCGGTGTAGGTTTGGGTATATCCTTGTTTATTTGCCCTCCGGTATTTTCCCAGGCTTTAAATCCTCCATCCAGAATTTTGGCGTTGTTAATACCGGCTGATTTGAGCATCCACAATACACATCCGTCTTCACCCCATCCGGGAGGTGCAGCATAAACAATTACAGTTTTATCTTCGTTTATACCCAATTGGCCAATTCTTTCCGCCAATTGTGATGCCGGCAGCATTACTCCCCAACCTGCTTGACCAGGTTTTCCGCTCATATCACAAAGACTCTGCCAGCTGGCATTAACTGCACCAGCTATATGACCATCGTTATAATCCTTGTCGGCCCTGGCATCAATAACAACGACCTTATCAATATTGTCCTTTAACCAGGTTGCATCTACAAAGAGCTGGCTCTTTAGCTGGTCAGGTGCTGCCGCCTGTTTTTGACCTGCTTGCTCCCCCTGTTTAGTTGCTGAATTGGTTCCGCAGCCTACCACGCTGATTAGCAAGGCGATTACCACAAATAGTATCAGAGTCTTCCTAAATCTCACATTCATCCTTCCCCTCATTAATAATTATTTATGTATAGTATGATTATATTATTTAATGTATTAATTTGTCTAATTACTTTTAGTTATAATATGGAGCGACCAATCAGCATATCTACAGGTTATTATTTATATACATATCATAGATTTGTATAAATTATAGGTTATGAAACATGAGCACTTATATATTCGGAAAGTAACAAAAAAAATTAACCCGGGAACATTCAGTTGCATCCAAATTCCCGGGTTAACCTCTTAATTTGATGTTTAAAAACAACGGGGTTATATATCAATCTCTATTTAATCACCAACAGTAAATATCTCCTTCATTACCCGACCGTCGGTATTCTTCATATGAATACCAAGCATCTCACCGATGGTGGGACCAATATCGACCAGGTTCCCGGAGGAAATCACTGTCCCTTCTTTTATTCCCGGTCCACAAGCCACAAGAAAGGTTTGGTTGCCTTGTTTATCAGGCAAATACCCATGCACGGCCAGGTATCTCTCCCCCTTTTCCGCCTGTTCGGAAGTTATTGGAGTAATTAGCTCGCCCTCATATTTATTGGTAAAATAATACCCCTTTTGACCTTCCAGGATATAGTCAAAATTACCGTCTAAGCCCATATCCCTGGCCTGGCCACGATTGAATACTTCTTCAATACCAGCACCTGATTTAGCTTTAAGCGCATACAAAATATTTTCCACTATTGTCCGGGTAACCTTATCATTCGGGTCATGTAAAAAAATGTGTGTGGAACCATCGCAGCTGTTGGCATTAACCTTCCACTCGGATACTCCGCCCTTTTTATCGAGAGTTATTAAGCCGGCATTAACAAAAGCCGTATTAATATTGATATTATATTGAGTATC
>JBDKUD010000163.1:0-18812 GCA_039679805.1 Syntrophomonas sp.
ATCCGAGCGATGTTGTGGCAGGTTATGTTATGGGCGGGGTCTGGTTAAGTTTAAATATTGTACTTATGGAAGTTTTTCGTGCATTATCAAAAATTCAACGTAACAGAGAATAAAAATTATTATCAATAATGCTGCCTGAAAATTGAGGTGATCATCAGTTGTGTAGGAAAACAAATTAATAAAAAAGTGCCAGCAGGGGAATAAAGAGGCATTTCAATTATTAATAAGCCAGTATCACCCTTTTGTTTACAAATTCCTTGTCAAGATATCAGATAACGAACGGACTGCGGAAGATTTAACCCAGGAAACGTTTTTAAAGGTGATTCGGAATATTGACAAATTTGACACAGCGGGTAAGGCAAAGTTCTCGACTTATGTCATCACAATCGCCAAAAATGCTTATATTGATTATTTAAGAAAGGAAAAAAGGTCCGGAACGAATATTCCTATAACTGAAAATCTTAATTTAGAGGATGTCAATAGTCAGGTTGAGGACACAGTTATTGATAAGTTATACGGGCAAAGCATTTTAGCAAACCTGGAGAGTTTGTCAGAGGAACAGAAAATAGCCATAAAGTTGAAATATATTGAAGGTCTAACCCTAAAGGAAATTGGCGATCAGCTAAATCTTGAACCGAAAATGGTAAAGAGCAGGATCCATAACGGTATTGCCAAGTTAAGAAAACGATTAGGGAGAGGTGATGATTATGAAAGAGATTGATCAAAGGGCGACTGCCGTTTTATTAGCCTCATTGGATATGGAGCTTGATCTGAAGTGTAAGCAGCTTAAAGAAAAACAGAAGGAAACAAAATTAGAAAAGATATTCTTTTTTAGCTGCCTCTTTATTCTGTTTTCTTTCTTATTACAAGCATTGTTTAAGGTGTTTAACTTAAACTTAATATTTATCTTTTTGGTTTATCAGGGTTTGACATTATTCTTTTTAACACCTTTTGTGCTTAATAATAGAGGGGGTATTTTTCAATGAATCGGCTGGAGGGGTTGATTAATAAGCTGAACTTTAAAAAGGCAGCTATAGCTTATATAATCATTTCGGTGATTCTTTTGCTGCTTTGCCTGTCAATTATAGCGTATGTATCGCGTGACAAAATTTATATGATCAGAGACTATCAAAGAGTTTCCGATACTTTTGCTCAAGAGGGTATGACCGACAGGCTGAAAATACAACTGCAGAAACTGGCATTGGACTCAAAGGATATTAATAATGTTGTCGTTTTAGATAAGGATAATAATATTATCTTTAAAGCCCACAGCAACCTTATCGGCGGCAGGACCAAGCTGCAGTTGATACCATATGAAGCAGGCGAAGGGTACCTCGAGGACAGAACCAATCCGGATCATCTTTTTAAAGTAGTAAGACAAGAAAATCTGATTCTGGACTATATCCCCGATGATCTGCACCTGGGTCTGCTTGTTAAAGATGAATTATCTTACGAAATGGATTTTTCCAGAAAGAAGGTTTATTTACTTAACTATCTAATAGACCGGAACACCCAAAGCAAAGTTCTTATGATCAGAACGGTAAGCCCCATACCTTATGCGGAAAAGCTCCTTGAAATTACAGGTGAGTTGTTAGGATTGATAATGGCATTATACTGGATTGGTTTAGCTCTTTGGGTTTACAAAGATGCAGGCAGAAAGAAGTTGAATGCTTCACTTTGGGGATTGCTCATTCTAATAACCAATTTGGCGGGGTTCATTGTCTATCTGATTTATAAACAAAATAATCTAATCTGTTATAAGTGCGGGGCTTGGCAGAGCAAGTTCAATGTTTTCTGCAGTAATTGCGGAACCAGGATTAATGAATCCTGTCATAATTGCAAGGCTACGATTAGTACAGGGGATAATTACTGCAGCCGGTGCGGGAGCAAGGTTGACTAATTTTTAGGGGTAATGAAAAGTGAATTTTATAAAATATGGTATGGATGTTTTACTTCATCTTGATAAGTATTTGGGTGTGATTATTCAAAACTATGGCTTCGGAACCTATTTGATCTTATTCTTAATCATATTTGGCGAAACAGGATTGGTTGTAACTCCGTTTCTACCGGGAGACTCGCTCTTATTTGCGGCGGGTGCCTTTGCAGCGCTTGGTTCCCTTGATATAAAGATCTTAATTTTAGTTGTAAGTGCAGCAGCGGTGCTTGGAAATACCACTAACTTTACCATCGGTAAAACTATAGGTCACAAGATCTATGAAATGGAAAACGTAAAATTTATTAAAAAGGAGCATTTGTTAAAAGCTCGTTCTTTCTACGAAAGATACGGTGCAATAACAATAATCGTAGCTAGATTTATACCTATTATTCGCACTTTTGCACCTTTTGTGGCGGGAATCGGGGAAATGAAGTATATGAAATTCATTACTTATAATTTTATAGGCGGAGTATCATGGGCGGTTTTGATCACGTTGCTAGGATTCTATTTTGGAAACCTGCCTGTGGTTAAAAATAATTTTTCGTTAGTTATCTTTGCTATAATATTTATTTCGATTATGCCGGCAGTATTGGGATTTGCTAAGTCTAAACTAAAAGTTGGCAAAGAAAAAGCGGTATAGTTTATTATTATTTGAGGGGGTTATTTTTTGACTTTATTACAATCAATTGTATTAGGATTAGTTCAAGGCTTAGGAGAATTCCTGCCTATATCCAGCTCTGCACACCTGGTACTGGTGCCATGGCTTTTCAAATGGCAGGATCCGGGCCTGACTTTTGATGTTGCTTTGCATTTGGGTACTCTGGTCGCAGTAGTAATCTATTTTTTCAGCGATTGGTTAAAACTGCTTATTGCTGGTTTTAGCAATGTTCGGAGCACAGAAGGAAAATTGTTTTGGTATTTAGTAGTGTCCAGTATTCCAGGAGCGGCTGTTGGATTTATTTTAGAAAACAAAGCGGAAACGGTGTTCAGAACACCACTGCTTATTGCCATTATGCTTATAGTAATGGGCTTTATTTTATACTGGGCGGATCAAAAAAGCAGAAAAACCACGGAATTAGAAAATATCGACTTCAGTACGAGCTTCCTGATTGGCCTGTCACAAGCTTTAGCTATAATTCCGGGTGTATCACGTTCAGGTATTACTATGACCACAGGTCTGCTAACCGGACTAACTCGAGAAAGTGCAGCCCGATTTTCTTTTTTACTATCGACACCTATTATTTTGGGAGCTGCCCTGGTAAAACTTCCCGATGTTATTGCCAATCCTGGTATGATAAGCGTAAACTTTTTAGTAGGAATGCTGGTTTCATGCATTTCCGGTATAGCAAGTATCTACTTTTTGCTGCGTTATGTTCAACGCAAGAGTTTCCTGCCCTTTGCCTGGTATAGGTTTATACTGGGTGCAATAGTTATTATCATTGTCTTATTACGTTAATGAAGATTACAGGTATCATATGAAATGAAAAAGCTAAAGGTTGAGCCGGTGCGTCATCCTGACAAAATAATAAATTACTGGAAGAAGGAAAAACTTGTTGTTGCCTTCATCGTTATTTTTGGCCTTGGTTACAACATTTCCGCCATCCTGGGTCCCATTTATCAGGGAAAGCTTATTGATGCTCTGCGCCGAGGAGATAAACTTGCAGTGATAGCCTTGCTGGCGACAACCTTCGTTTTGCTGATTGGCGCCGTTCAACTGATGCGCTACTTGAAACGCTTTTATATCCGACGGTTTGCCAACAGTACGAGTGCCACCATGCGGTTGATGATCTATAACAATATCATAAATAAAAGTTTTATGGATCTGGAAAATGAAAGTACCGGCGACTTAATGACCAGAGCCCTTTCGGATGTTGATTTATGTGTGGAGGGCATGCGAAAGTTTACCACCGAGATATTTGATACCGGGGTGCTGATGACATCTTACCTTATAAGCATGCTGTATTATGACGTAAAAATAACTATTCTGGGAGCAATCTTTATACCTGTTGCCATGGTGATCGCTGAAAAACTTAAAACCATCATTTACAAATATTCAATCGCCTATCGTTCCGAAAGCAGCGCTGTGGCAAGCATGACCTATGACTACGTCGAAAACGCCATTGTATATCGGATCAACGGCCTGGAGATGCAAACCCGGGAAAAATACAATTTGGTGCTCGAAGATTTACAGAACAAGGCTATTAAAGCAAATATTTTGGAAAATTCCATGCAGCCAATATACAATGTAATTGCCATGCTGGGCGTTATCATGGTTATTTATATGGGCGGTAACAGGGTAATTGCAGGCAGTTGGACGGTAGGTATTTTTTCAACCTATTTGATTATGTTTGCTGCCCTCGCTGCCAAGGCAAGTGCAGCCGCCAAACTTTTTAACTCGGTACAGAAATCCCAGGTTTCCTGGCAACGTATAAAGCCTTATCTCACCGAATATGAAACCAAAAATACAGCTCAAAATATCAAAAAAAATCATACCACTTTATCCATTAATAACTTGAGCTTTCACTATCCTGGGGCCCAAGAAAATATCCTCGAAAACATTAACCTGACAGCCCAACAAGGTGAAATTATTGGCGTAACCGGCTCGATCGCTGCAGGCAAAACGACCCTGGGGCTGTCACTGCTGGGCTTATACCCTTACATGGGCAGTATCCTGATCGATGGCAGGGAATTAAAGGATTACTCCGAATACGAACGCAGTCAGATGATATCCTACCTGGGGCACAACCCCCAGCTGTTGTCCGATACTATCTACAATAATATTACGCTGGGCGCAAGCGAAGATATTACCGCAGTTTTACAGGATGTCTGTTTCGATACCGATATGGCCGCCATGCCCAATGGTATCAATACACTGGTTGGTAACAGCGGCATTCGTCTCAGCGGTGGACAGCAGGCTCGAATTGCTTTGGCCAGAGCTCTTTTGCATAAAAGCAAAATAATTATTCTGGATGATCCTTTCTCGGCTGTTGATATGCAAACGGAAGAAAAAATCATCACTAACCTGAAAAAGAACTATCAGGACTGTTTGATTATCCTCATATCCCACCGTCTGGCCATATTTAGCCATATTGACCGGATTGTGCTGCTGCACAGCCAAGCCGTGGAATACGGCACCCACCGACAACTAATGGAGAGCTCCGAGATATATGCCAACATCTACAACTTGCAACAAATGGCAGGTGAGAGCAATGGATAACAGTCTGGCTAAAAAATCACTCGGCCGTGTTGTACAGAATAATAAGGGGATCGTTACTCTGCTGGTTATGGCGGTTTTAGGTTTTGTTGTAATGAGTCTTGTTCCTCCGCAAATTCTCAAGATAATCATTGATAACAACTTGGTACCAAAAAACATGAACGGGCTGTTGCGCCTGGCTATATTATATCTAAGCGCATTACTGTTTATTGGAGTCTTCGGCTTCATTAAAGAAGCGGTTTTGACCATTTTAGGACAAAAAATAACTAAAGAAATCCGATTGGAAATGATGTGCAAATTGGGGAAAATTAATGCTCAGTATTTTTCCTCCCATGAATCTGGTACAGTGGTTTCACGCTTTACCAACGATGTGGACGCCATAAACACTTTGTTTACGAGCGGTGTGGTAGGCATGATCATTAGCAGTTTCAAGATAATCGGGATTATTATATCAATCTGGCTGTTCAGCGTCAGACTGGGCCTGATTACGCTGCTTTTTTTGCCGGTTATATATGGAATCACCAGGCTGTTTCAAACACGCATTCTTCAGGCTCAAATCAAAAACCGCATCCTGGTAGCTCAGGTTAATAATCATATATCGGAAAGCCTAAAAAACGTATTAATGATCAAATCCTGCGGCAAGGAAGAATACATGGAACAGAACTATACCCATTATTTGCGGGACAACTATCAAACCCTGGAGAAGGTCAATTTTTATGACGCTGTATTTTCGCCTATTATCCAGATTCTGCGGGCGGTGGTAATCGGCAGTATCGTTGTTCTTTCTTCCGGACAGCTGAACTTTCTAGGTATTTCTTTAGGTATGATTGCTGCATCCATTGAGCTCATCTCTAATTTATTTGAGCCCATAGAAAATCTCGGCATGGAGCTGCAGAACATTCAGCAGGCCGTCTCCGGTGTCCGCAGGGTGAATGAATTTTACAGCGAACCGGAGGATGAAGGGACAAACAATCAATTGACAGCAGCGGATATAATCCCTGAAAGATGCGCCGTCCACTTAAGCTTCGAGAATGTCAGCTTCCAATATGAGACGGGAACAGATATTTTACAAAATATTAATTTGAGTCTTAAGCCGCTGGAAAAAGTCACTTTTGTAGGCCGTACCGGGGTAGGCAAATCCACCCTTTTTAAGCTTATAATGGGCCTTTTGCAGCCGCAGGAAGGTGTCATCACCCTCAATGGCATTGATGTTTACAAGATACCCAACCGTGAGAAACGCAAGATTTTCGGTTATGTGGGCCAGAGTTTATATCTTTTCCAAGGTACCGTGGCAGATCAGATCAGCCTGCAGGATGAAAGCATTAGCCGGGGACAAATTGCAGAAGCACTGGAGTTTGTCGGATTAATGGAACATATTGAATCCCTGGAACATGGTCTGGATACTGTTGTAACCGGTGATACGTTTTTCTCGCAGGGCCAAAAGCAACTGCTCGCTATCGCTCGGGCTATTGTCACTAATCCGCCTATTTTACTGTTGGATGAAATTACTGCCAATCTCGACTCTATAACTGAAGAAAGGATAGTGTCTGTACTGCAAAAAGCCAGTTCCGCTCATACCATTTTATCTATATCACACCGTTTGTCTTCTATGATAGCCAGCGATACTGTGGTTATCTTAGAAAACGGCCGAGTTAAAAATGCAGGTTCGCCTGAAATACTTTTGCAAAATGATGATTGGTATCGCAGCCATGTTGCATTGGAGAAGCTCACCTGGAGTTAGGTGAGCCCGCTGAAGAAACGCTGGGCTAGCATATCCCCGATTAAGGTGTAAATCACCTCGATCGGTTTTTTTATACTATTTGCTTAATATAGCTTTTAGGGAACAGTGGATTTTTATATGGTATATTTAAGAATGTGACTTGAATGAAGCAAGGGGCGTATGCCCCACTATTCAATAGTTTCAATAAGATTGGGGTATTTGCAAAATATGGAGAAAACAACGCAGCGCAAAATGGTGTCCATTGCCGTTTTGGTATCTATTTTACTTGTAGCCATTGACACAACTATCGTAACTACCGCCATGCCTCACATTGTTAAACAATTAAGCGGCTTAAAACTAATTAGTTGGGTATTTGCAATTTACCTGCTTACTACAGCTGTGACCACACCGATATATGGTAAACTGGCTGATTTGTTTGGAAGAAAATTTATTTTCATATTCGGTATTGCACTTTTTATCATCGGTTCTATACTGTCTGGAACAGCGCAATCAATGCTGCAGTTAATTTGGTTCCGGGGATTTCAGGGGCTTGGCGCTGGTGCCGTAATACCGCTATCCTTAACTATTTTTGGAGATTTATACCCGGGGGAAGAGCGAGCCAAGATGCAGGGAATATTGAGTGCGGTATGGGCCATTGCAGGCTTGCTTGGTCCACTGGCAGGCGGGCTGTTTGTTGACCACATATCTTGGCGTTGGATTTTTTATATTAACGTTCCGGTCGGAACTATTGCTATTTTTCTTGTGCTAAGATTTCTTCATGAAACGCGGGTAGAAAAAACTAAAAAATACATCGATTTTGGGGGAGCGACTCTTTTTGCAGTTGCAATAGGTTCATTTCTTTTTGCACTAATCAGCGGAGGTGAGTCTTACGCCTGGAATTCTGCCATGATTATTTTACTTTTCTCCATAGCTGCAATTTTTATGGGCCTATTTTTTTTGGCGGAGTCAAAGGCGAAGGAACCAATGCTTCCGCTGGCGCTGTTTAAAATTCCGGTGATTGCCATATCTAATACGGTTACCTTTTTTGCCAACTGCATTCTGATTGGTATTGATGTGTATTTACCGCTTTGGATTCAGACTCTGCTTGGCCATAGTGCTACCAGTTCCGGGCTCACACTGATGCCGATGTCTTTTGCCTGGCCGTTGGCGTCGACATTAGCAGGACGTTTTATGTACAGTATTGGTTCGAAAGCATTTTCCGTATTTGGTGCGGTGATTGTTACAGCAGGATCAGTCTGGTTAGTGGTTATTCATACAGGTTCTCCTTATTGGTATTTCGTAGGCGTTATGATTGTGATGGGTTTCGGCATGGGATGCTGCTTGACACCCATAACCGTTTTAATTCAATCCGCTGTTGGATGGAATATGCGCGGTGTAGCTACAGCATCTAATACATTTACCCAATCACTAGGGCAAACAGTAGGCATCGCCGTATTTGGTACAGTGTTTAACAATAAATTAAATAGTTATGTACAAAGTCATATTCAAGGTGGCTGGCATGGCGGGGATATAAGCAATGTCTTAATGTCAGGAGCGGGTGTTCCTGCAAACGTTCTTGAACAATTACGCAACGGCATGGCCCAAAGTTTGCATATGATCTTTATTCTGGTATTCGTTATTTCTATTGTTACCTTGTTGACCAGTACTGTCCTGCCTTCCCACAGTAAGGTTATGGCAGAGCAACAAGCAGATTAGCTGCGCTTCAAGCACCTGTAATAAAAGTTGTGAATAATTCCTTCCTGAATTTTGGGGAGGGGGTAATTAAATTTACAACTGCTTGAGTAATAATTTGTTATGTTTGAGATGAATTTATTATGCTTATACTATTAATAACTGAAGTAAAAGCAATTAATGATTTCATAACTATTAAAAGGAGGGCAATAATGAAGGAAGTAACAATGTTTACAACCCAGACTTGACCATACTGCACCATGGCGAAAGAGTTTCTTTCGCAAAACAACATCAGTTTTATAGAAAAAGATATCAATGCTGATATGGAAGCGCGCCAGGAACTACAGCGAAGAAATATTAGAGGAGTACCTACCTTTCTGATAGGGGAAGATGTTGTTGTCGGATTAGATAAAAACAAGATTCTGGAGCTTGCTAATAATTAGGTTACAATACCTCAAACTTTGTTGCGTGTAATTTTATTGAAGAAGCCGATTCAGGCGATATTGATATCGCCTGAATCGGCTTCTTTTGTAGTCGTGTATTTCCATGCAACCAGGCCAAATTTGACCGTATTACATTCCGCCTACCGGTGGGGAGAAAGCAACGGTATCTCCATTTTGTAAGGTTTGGCCAAATTCTGCTTCCCGGCAGTTTACAAAACACAATCCAACATGTTCTAATGGTAAATCATGTTCGTTAATTAAATCTATCACACGGCTATTGTCCTGTAACTGGGTCATATTTTGTGCAAAGCGGCCTTCTCGTAAATCACCAAAAAGTTTAACATTCACTTCCATTGAATTTTCCTCCTTAAGTATTTCCCAAAAATTGATAAACTTGATCAAGCTCTTCGCCGGTAAAATCCCAGGTTGCGTTAAACGGAGGTACAGGTTCATCAAAAAATTCCGGCAGACGGTCATCCTTATTGGTAAATCCGGCAGCTTCATTGAAGGCTCTTTCAGTTTTTAAAATAAAACGTCCCAGATTGAACCAGTCATCAACGGTCCAATTTGTACCGTATTGAGCATTAATCATGTCAATAACAGCATGAGATACCGGCTCGTAATCCAGAATGGCAAAAGCCGTGAAAACACATAATCCTGTACTATCAATGCTTGCTGTAGCAATCTGTAAGTTTCGTGAGAGTTCTGTCTGGCCTTCTTTCACTAATGGATCAACGTGTCCGCCCGCTTTCAAAATATTCGCGAAGACGGAATATCCTGCGGTATGGTCAGCGCCCATAGTAGAAGTTGCATAGGTAACACCAATACCCTTTACTGCCCTCGGATCATAGGCCGGTAAACTCTGATGTTTTACCATGGGAATGCGGGTAACTCCAAAGGCTTGTCCGGTAGAATTAGCACCATTTCCTAGTATGCGGCCAAGGGAAGTGCCAGCTCTAATCTCATTTTCCAATAATTTAACAATACCATGACCATCTCCCCAGGGCAGAATACCTGCTTCCATAGCAACCATCATACTCCCGGCGGTTTCAATAGTATCGATACCGATATCATCACAGATATTGTCAACATGGGCGATTATATCCAAATCATCAACTGTACATCCGGCTCCAAATCCCCAAATTGTTTCATATTCAAAACCGGAGGTAAGATATTTGCCATCTTTATCATTATAGGTTTGGGAACACCTAATAATACACCCCACGTGACACCCATGAGTCGAGTCACCTTTTCTTTCCATAATGGTATGATACATCTTCTCGCCGCTAATCTTTTCAACCTTATCAAACTGCCCCATTCGGAAGTTCTTAGTGGGCAGCCCGCCGGCTTCATTAAGAATGTTGATGAGTACATTGGTGCCATATTTAGGAAGGGCGTTGCCGCTTACGGGATGACTAAGCAGCCCTTTGTTGAATATCTGCGCTGCATTCTTGAATGTCTCTTTGTCAAGAATATTGATTCCTTCCCCATCATTATCGTCCAAGGTTATGAACTTGATTCTTTTAGAACCCATTACTGCTCCAAGTCCACCTCTTCCGGCACTGCGGATGTGGCCTTTAGGGTCCTTAACAGAAATATTAGCAGCCAGCATTTTATACTCGCCCGCTTGTCCAATAGTAATAACACCGGTATTTTCTCCATACCTGGAGGTTAAAGTGTGAATTACTTCGTAGTTGCCTTTTCCCAGAAGTTCATTCTCTTCTTTAATTTCTACGCCGTTTTTATGAATATGCAGGCAATACCATTTGTTGCCTTCCCCTATACCCTCTATAATTAGGGCTTTAATACCAAGCTTAGCCAGTCTTTGGGCCGCGGTTCCGCCGACGTTGCTCTCTTTGATACCGCTGGTTAACGGACTTTTAGCACCGACTGACAGACGTCCCGAATTAGCGGCCATGGTACCGGCCAGTAGTCCTGGTGCAAAGATTAATTTATTTTTACTGCCCAGTGGGTGACAAATTGGATCTACTTCTTCGGCCACAATGGCCGATGTTAACCCACGGCCCCCCAGCATTCGCCACTTCTCAGGAACTTCCTCTGCAATAGAAGTGAGATTTGACATGTTGATACGATAAATTTTCAGTTTATATTCCTCCCAATCTTAATTGCTAAAGCGGGATAGCGGGATTCTTGTACAGGTATATTATTTTGCTTTCACATCTGTACTATTCATAGGTGCCATCTAATGGAATGAACTTCTATTGTAGAATAAGGTGGAATAGGATATTAGATTGAAAGCGGGTTGTGCAATATAATTAATTTATAAAAAGTAGGATGGGATGGAGGGGAAATATAACAAATAGTCTCAGTTAGAGATATAATTATAAAAAATGCTATTAACGTTAAGGAGAACTACAAAAATAGCAACCAATGCTAGTTGGGGAGCGAAAAATGGAAAGCAATGAAAAGTCCCAATTACATCAATTTACTAGATATAAGTATATTATTGAGAACATAAAAGATGTCATTTGGGAGTTGAATACAGACTATGTTTTTACCTTTGTAAGTCCTAACGCTAAGGATATGACGGATTATGAGCCTGAAGAACTAGTTGGACGCAAAATGCCAGATTTCTTGGCTGAAGAGTCGAGAAATTATTTTTCCGATCAAGTATTGCAGTATAAAGATAAACGGATAAATGGTGATACTGAAGAAGTTATTTTACATGATGTTCAATTTATTTGTAAAAATGGATTAGTCAAATGGGTCGAAGTATCTGCCAACCTAGTGTTCGAAGAAGGAAGATTTGCAGGCTATATAGGTACTACGCGAGATATTACGGAAAAAAAAGAATATGAGTGCCAATTAAACAAATATATTCAAGAATTAAAAATAATAAATGCGAAGTTGGAGAAAATGGCTACGACAGATATTCTGACCGGGGCATATAATAGAAGAAAGTTTGAAGATGATCTAAATTTGATAATCAACAAGAAGAAAAAGCAAGATATTCAGTTTTCATTGATATTATTTGATATTGATCACTTCAAAATCATCAATGATCTTTTCGGGCACAAAATAGGTGATCTTGTTTTGCAACGTATTTCAGAATTGGTATTAGGGAACATTAGAACGACAGATCGCTTATTTCGCTGGGGAGGAGAAGAGTTTATTATAATTTTACCTGAAGCAAATTTGGAAAGTGCTAAAATTGTTGCCGGCAAAATAAGAAATATAATCCAGAACGAAGACTTTGGGATTAATAAGAGAATAACAATTAGTTTGGGCGTTGGTGAATATATAGCAAATGAAAATACTGATCAAATAATTTCAAGATTAGATAAAGTATTATATCAAGCAAAAAGGCAAGGTAGAAACAGAGTTGTGTCTTGACTAGCTGTGGTTAAGCAGAATGTGTGATCTACCCCAAATCTTATTACCTCTTATTTGTGAGCTTTCCCCGTAACTTTCTTCAATAACCCCATCCTCGTGTCTTAGAGGAAAATATAAAATATAATAATACAGATAAAGATATAACTGCAAGGAGGAGAAAAAATGGAAGATAATAACCATGACATTGAAGAAATGCGAAAGATAATTGAGAAAAAGAAAGAGAAGAATGCCGCTCAAACTTATGAAAAGCATGGACCAGGAGGTAAATTTAAGGCCAACACCCCCAGCAATAAAAATATAAAGAAGGGCGGCCTTAATTCCAAATAGACGAAGAGTATTTTTACACAGTAGGATATAAAGAAATCTATTGCATTATCCTTATAAAATTCGGGGGGGTATTTGCATAGATGGAAAAATAACACCTTCGCGTAGCAAGGTGATGGCACAGCAAAGAGCTGATTAAGGCTCAACTAAGAGTCATACCCAGCGTAAATTCCTACGGAGGTTTAAGTTGACCTATAACACCATAAGTCATATCTGCACGACTGAATTAATCATAAAGAAATCTAGATTTATATGCATCCTGATTCCGCTGAATGAACTGCATAATGTCGAGACCGGGCTTCATGATGCTAAACAAAAATATTCCGGGGCCAACCATTACTGTTTTGCTTATAGAATAAAGCAGGATGGTAACATACTGGAACGATGCAGTGATGACGGCGAGCCCAGCGGAACTGCCGGGTGGCCTATACTAAATGTGCTCAAGAAGAAGGAATTAGAGAATATAATGGCTATTGTAGTCCGTTATTTTGGCGGGACTCTGCTGGGAACCGGGGGATTAGTCAGGGCATATAATAAATGTGTTCAATCTGCTCTGGATGTACCCCACATTGTTTGCATGGAATATTCACAAAAGATAGTGATGACCCTGGACTATTGCTATTATGGCAGTTTCGAAAAACAATTCTTTGATATTATAAATCAAGCGGCAGATATTACATATACTGAACGGGTTAATTTAGAGCTTTGGATTGCTGTTGATAAACTTGCTGACTTTATTGCCCAAGTTGATAACCTCTCTTTAGGTACAGCTATAATTGAATGCAGGGAAGTAGGCTATGTTCCGCAACGGTAGTGATCTGCCGGGAAGGGGAAAGCAAAGACCCGGAGTTTCATTGATTAACCAGAATAATCCAAAGACCAGGTAATCCCGTAGACATCTGTTACAACGGCATGATATGAGCCCCAGAAAGTTTTTTGCAGTTCAAAGATAACATTACCTTGCTTACTGAAAGTGGAATAGATAGCGTTTATTTCTTCCATGTTGTCTATTTCTAATAATAAGGTAATATTCGAACCTTCATTTTTTCCTGTCATAATGTCGTTTATATATATAATACAGTTATCGTTTATGTGCAATTCAGCGTGAATAATTTTACCTTCAAAACCCTTAAACATTTCTTTTCCATCTGCTAATTGAACATTTATAATTTCCCCGCCAAAGATTTCTTTATAATATTCGAGGGCTTCTTTACAGTTATCAACAGCCATAGTGGGAATTATTCTTTTCATATTACATTATCTCCTTTACGAATAATTTTCTCGTTTTTTATTCTTGCTAGTTGAATGGAGCTTTATGCATTCAACTACTTCTTTATTACTCTTACCATATTAGTTTAATACCCATTGCTCAGCTGTTCGGGAGATACCTTTAACAGTGCCAGCAGCTCATGCAGTATAGGAAAGATTGCCTTTGCATCATCTGACTCCGGGGATAGAACTTCTATTTCCCATAAAATTTTCTGATAATTCTGCTATTTGAGCCTGAGTGATAATGTATCCTATCTGTGGAATTGCAATAAGAAACTCCCACGTTTTTATTTATTACGACTGACAAGATTAGATACATATAAATTGTTGTTATATGAAAGCATTTATGCGACTGTATCCAGAATCTCAGATGTGTTGAACTGTGTCGAAATATGTGATATTGTTTAACGTGTTTTTGTTCACAGTTATTCAATTGACTGAGAATTAATGCAAAATGATACTAATAATGGAGGTTGTGGAATGGGAATAAGTATTCAAGACATTCTGGCCGCTATCGGAGTGGTGATTAACGGGCTGCCTCAGGGTTTGCTGGCCTTAACTTTCGGTTTCGCTTCAGTTCCCACAGCTATTGGTTTTATTATAGGTGCTCTGGGCTGTGGCATTTTGGGAGTGGTTGCTCCGATATCATTTCAAGCCGAAACTATCACCTTGGCTGGAACACTGGGCAGAGACATCCGGGAACGTATCTCCATAATTTTTATTGAGGGTGCAATATTACTTGTTGTTGGGCTTTTGGGATTATTTACGGTAATGGTCAATTTTATTGGACCGGTAATCAGCAATGCCATGATGGCTGGTGTAGGAATAATTCTGGCCAGAGTTGCTGTTAACATGGTAAAAAACAATTGGCGCATAGGGACTATTTCGATAGTTACAGCATTATTAACTTACTATGCTACACCTAATCCGGGTAATAAACTTGTTTATACCATCGTATTCTCGGTAATCATTTCAACTATTGCTGCTATATTAATGAAACAAAAAAATAATTTTGAGATTGATGAGTTGCGGGAAAAATTTATTCTTCAAAAACCCATCATTAATGCTAATGTTATTCGCGGAGCCCTAGCTTTGGTAACACTAAACATTGGTGCCAACATAGCCTTTGGTAATATTACTGCGCAGACTATAGCTAAGGCTCCAATAAATTTGGACCATTTAACCATTATCAGCAGTTTGGCTGATATGGGTTCTTCCATATTCGGCGGTGCTCCGGTTGAATCAATAATATCTGCAACTGGTGCGGCACCCCATCCAATTACTTCAGCAGTATTAATGATGTCAATTATGGCTATCATTTTATTATTGAAGCTGCTGCCTAAAATCGGCCGCTATGTTCCAAGTGAATCAATTGCGGGGTTTCTATTCGTATTAGGAGCCATAGTAACGGTTCCTACCAATATTGGGCTGGCTTTAACCGATGCAAATGCAGTGAGTACTGTTGTAGCCGGTGTAACCATGACTGTTACCGCCATTATTGAACCGTTTTCCGGTATGATGTCCGGTATTATAATTCAGTTGCTGATGGGATTTTTTGGTTAATAGAGGTGTAAATGATGTCTGATCATACTTATACTTTAGAAATCTGTGGCTTGCAAAGAAAACTGCCGTTAATCAAGATTAGCCCGGATTTAGAAATTGCCAGTTTTGTCATTCTTGGAGATACCGAGCTGGTTTGCCGGGTGGCACCGGAAATAGTTAAAAGACTGCCACCGCTGGATATTATTATAACGGCAGAAGCGAAGGGGATTCCCCTGGCATTTGAAATATCGCGGTTACTGGGGATGAATTACCTTATAGCGCGAAAAAGCATTAAACCATATATGGAAGCCCCCCTGGTGGATCGGGCAGTTTCTATTACAACGCAAAAAGAACAGTTATTATGCCTGGATGGAAACGACGCTTCGGCAATAAAGGGAAAAAGAGTGGCTATTGTTGATGATGTTATAAGCACCGGAGAATCTATCACTGCAGTAGAACGGCTGATAGAAAAGGCCGGTGGTATAGTTGTAGCTAAGGCCGCGATTTTGGCTGAAGGCGATGCCTGCAAGATGAATGATATTATTTATCTGCAAGAGCTTCCGCTTTTCCCTAACAAATAATAATTGAGTAATATAAAACGCTGACTATTAAAGAATAATATATAAGTGCGTAACCGTGGGTGAACTCTCACGGTTATATTTTTGGATATACGCTCTAAGTTGTTGGTAATAGTAATAAAATTAAATATAAATAGCTATGCAAATCATGTTTATGATATAATCACCAAGGAAAAATTAAATGGCGGTCGCAGTTCCACCCGCCTCAACAAAACAAGGAGGAAATTAATAATGCAGCAGAAGTCTAATGCTAATCTGTCCACGTCTTTTCTTATCATTACCTGTCTTTTTGTCACATGTCTTTTAATTACCAATATCGTCGCGGGGCGCTTGGTGGCTCTGGGTGGTATGACCCTTACCGCCGACCTGTTCCTGTTTCCAGTAACCTATATTTTTGGTGATGTTCTAACTGAAGTCTATGGGTTTCGGCGTGCTCGCCTAACTATCTGGTTGGGTTTTGCGGCCAATCTGCTCATGGCCTTGGTCTTTATTTTCGTAGTGTCATTACCCAGCCCATCGTTTTGGGACCAGGAAAGTGCCTACCGTACTGTTCTGGGATTTGCACCGCGTATAGTTATAGCATCTTTAATTGCTTACTTTGTGGGTGAATTTTCCAACTCTATGATACTGTCGCGCATGAAAGTACTGACGGCGGGAAAATGGCTATGGACCCGTACTATAGGTTCTACTCTCGTGGGAGAGGGAGTAGACACTTTGGTTTTTATGTCCATTGCCTTCAGCGGACTCTATTCGACAAAGATATTTATAGGCATGGTGCTGGTACAATATGGCTGGAAAGTAGCCTATGAAGTACTGGCTACCCCGGTAACTTATTACATCGTCAAAAGGCTTAAGAATAGGGAGGGCATCGATACTTTTGACCACGGTGTGCACTATAATCCTTTTGCCTGGAAATAAATCATGCCATGCATTAAAGGTAGTAAGTAAGGCAATAAGCATGTATATCATGGATATAATTGTAAGAATTAATAGCGCATTTCGGTTAAATACTAAAATAAACGAAAGGAGCTATTCTTATGATGAATTCAAAAAGCAAGAGGTTTTTATGGTTTGTTGGTGGAACTTTATTGGCAGCTATATGGAAAAAAAGGAAACAACCAAAAGTAAATCGGGTTTAATATTCAAATAGTTGGGCATTTAATCTCTAATTTTATAAAGGTATAAAAAAATCAAAGGATAGACAAAAGCCTATCCTTTGGTATTCTTAATTATTGTCTTTAATCAGGAACGGGTATTTAACCATTCACTCAGAGATGGATACACATGCTTTTTAGCTATGTTTCCAAATACCAGACCGCCATGCCCGATCGGAAACTCCATGCAATTTATATCTGATGAAGCAATTGCATCTCTAGCTGCCAGTGACTGATGAGGTAAGACGATATGATCGTTCTTACCATAGAAAACCAGCAACGGTGAATGAATATTACTTAGATCGACCTGATGGCCCCTTAACATAAACTGTTTATTAATTAGCTTGTTCTCCTGATACAGTTCTTTAATCCACTGGCGGTAGGCTTCTCCCGGGAAATTAATATTGTCATTGACCCACTTATTGAGCAGGCGCCAGGATTCAACCGATAAACCTTCATCAATCATCTTCCACAGCCGGGTATAGGTCCCCACATAATTGTTAACCGGATTGAGCATCTTGACACCGAAATCTAGGAATGTTTTAGGAATAAGTTCAAAAGTATTAACCACTTTATCGGTATCGAAATTATCCTGGTTTAACCAGTATGAGGTAACTCCAGCATTGTTGAAATCGAGGGGCGCAGCTAAAAGAGCCAGATTTTTTATTTTGGGGAAGGGAAAAAGCGATGCATACATGCTCGCCATAGTTCCACCCATGCAGTAGCCTATTATTGATAGCTCATCAGTGCCGGAAAACTGGCAAACTTTATGAACGGCATGTGCAATATAGTCGAATACAAAATCAGCCATGCTTAAGTTGCGGTCTTCCCATTCAAAGTTACCCCATTCCAGTAAATAGACATCATACCCATCATCAACCAGATACTCTATCATACTCATACCAGGTGTTAAATCGAGTATGTATGCTTTGTTGATGAGTGCATATAAAAATAGGACGGGTATACGGTGCTTTAGTCCGTTACGGGATGTATAGCGGTGTAGTTTGGCCTTGTTTTTTTTCCACACTGTATCTTTGGGGGTCATTCCCGTCTGGGGGAAAGGGTCATATGCTAAAATCTCTGCCCAATCTTTTGTATTTTTGAGCATACGGTCATAACTTTCCTGTAATCGCTCACCAATTTCATCAGGTGAACCGGTGAAATACTTTGGTTTCTTCATGCTTCTTTGCCCCTTACCTATATTTAGTTATTTAAGTCAATAACATGTTCACGAGGTGGAATTACAATTGCTTCGCCATCCAGAATCAGCTCATTTTTTTCATTGTAACAAGTAGTCCTAAGTTTAACTCTCCCACGCGGAAGTAATTCAATGACCTCCGTTTGGGATTTTATGGTTTCGTTAAAGAAACAGGGCTTGATGAAACTAATATTCTGAGTTTCATAAACCGTTCCTGCTCCGGGCATGCGGTTACCTACAACATTAGAAATAAGCCCAATAAGTAACATACCGTGAACCACACGAGTCTTAAAGTGACCTTTTGAGGCCCGGACTTCATTTACATGCAGCCAGCTAAAATCACCGGTTATTCCGGCATAAAGATATACATCTGTTTCGGTTATGGTTT
>JBDKUD010000014.1:0-2922 GCA_039679805.1 Syntrophomonas sp.
CTTCACTTGCATGGTGCAGTTGACGATGCCACTGGTCGTATCCTGGCTCTTCATTTTGATAAGGAAGAGACTTTCGATGGCTACTGTGAACTGATGTTTCAGATGAACCATGATGGTCATTTACCAAGAGAAATCTATACCGATGGCAGAACCGTCTTTACTTTTGATAGCAAAAAGAAAAAGAAACTTACAATTGCCGAAGAGCTTGCCGGTAGAACCGAAAGTCAACCCCACTTTGCCAGAGCTCTCAAAGAACTTAACATCCTGCATATTATTGCCAGGTCTGCTCAGGCTAAAGGGGGTATTGAAAGGCTTTGGGAAACTTTACAGGATCGTTTGCCCAAAGATATGAAACGCAAAGGAATTTCTACCTTGGAACAGGCTAATGAATTCCTAAAGCTGTACATTCCCTATTACAACCGTAAATTCGCTGTTCAGGCTGCCAGTCCGGAAAAGGCCTATTTACCTAAACAAGATACGTTTGCTTTGCAGCTGACTTTTGCCAAGCATTATACAAGAAAACTCGATTCAGGCCTTACCTTTTCCTTTGAATGTCAGAAATACAAATTGCCTATTTATTTAGATAATAAAAAAGTCCCTGCATCCCCTCACGATACGATTACTGTAGCTACCAGTAAACACATCGGAATGCAGGTCCTTTACAAAGGCCTTGTTCTTGAACCTGAATCACTCAAAACTCAGCCCAAGGAAAGTATAGTACAAATACCCCAACAGGACAATTCCTTGAAGAAACAGATGCCTCATCCTCAGAGTAAACCCAAGACCAAGTCACCTTGGCACGATTATACTGAAACTTTTTATTCCAAACGTCATCGGGATGACATTTCTGCTGCTCAGTTATCACGGTAAAAGGGTGACATTATCGCTGACTATTGACATAACAATGGCTATTCTGTTTTCATTTACCTGTTTTGGCTTGTTTATTAAGTGAACTTTCAGGAACCTGGTTCATGAAAGTTCACTTATTTATCCCGACATATTTGCTGGCATTTAACCCTGCCACCTGGCCTTCACCCACTGATTTAGCTACCTGATAAGGAGGACCGGTACAATCCCCGGCAGCATAAATACCCGGCAGGTTGGTTTCCTGGCTGCGGTTCACCTTGATATGGTTATCTTCTATCTGCACCCCAGGTATGAGACGGTCTGGGGCAGTTTCCGCCCCCAGTACGAATAGTCCGTCAACCTTTATTATTTTACCATTATCAAGTTCCAGGCCCTCCAGTAAATTCTGACCGGCAATAGCGCGAGGTTTGCCGGTAACTAATTCAATCCTGGAGTCCAGATGAGGCTGTTTTTGGTATAACGGCAAATAGTAAACTCGATTGCAAATCTCAGCCATGAAATTGGCCTCAAGTTCCGCCTCTTCGCTATGACCGATTATAAGTACATCTTTTTCTCTATATAGCGGGCCATCACAGGTTGCACAGTATCCCAGACCCCTGCCCAGAAATTTCTCCTCATCTGGTAAAGTTGTACGGTAAGGCATTCCGGTGGAAATTATAATAGTCTTGCTTTTTATAACAGAATCCCTGGTAATGATATTAAATATATCTTTCTCCTGAAAAATACCTTCCGCTTTTATTGATGTCATTTCGATATCCATGATACTGACATGTTCCATAAATCTTCCCAGCAGCTCTTCTCCGCTTACATCAGGCATGCCCAAATAATTATTTATTTTCTGCGCTTTATGAAGAGGAGGACTGCATAGCTCGGCTCCAATTACAATAACTTTTTTGTTACGTATAGTGCCATTTATGGCCGCAGATAAACCAGCCGGTCCACACCCAAGAATAGCCAGGTCGTATAAATCATATTTCATATACTTTCCTCCCTGGTTAATTTCTATTATTCTACCCATATTGGCGGACCGTTAATATTATGCTATTTAATTTCTAAAAATCCTAATACCGTTTGCCCCATGCTCTCACGTGAGCACACAGTAGTATGTCTTACCGGGCGTTTATCCAAGTCTTTGATTCCTGCCGGAATAGAAATACCAGTTTCGGCCGATAGGATTTCGAGTATTTCAAATTCATCTTTGGCACCGGCTATTTTATCCGGCTTTAATACCGCTGCTGCTACACTTTGGCCAAATTTAAACGGACTGGCGGTTGAGGCAATTATGGTTTTGCTGTTATCACCAGTAGCTGCTACATACTTCTCATAGACATTTACCGCCACCGCAGTATGAGTATCTAGCAGGTAATGATTTTTCTCCCAGGTAGAACGTATGGCAGCAACTGTTTCTTCATCGGTACCATAGTCAGCCCAGAATTTTTGTTTCAGTCTAGCAAAGATAGGTTCATTTATCTCATAAACACCTTTGTCCTTCAGTTCTCCCATCCAACCTGAAACCAGTGCCGCATCATGACCGGTCAGCTCATAAAGGAGCCTTTCCAAATTAGATGAAATTAAGATATCCATGGACGGGGACATGGTCTTGTAAAAGTGACGATTGCGATTATAGATTCCGGTATGCAGAAATTCAGTTAGTACATTATTAGCATTTGAAGCACAAATCAATTTGTTTATGGGAACCCCCATGAGGCCGGCATAATAGGCAGCTAAAATATTACCGAAATTTCCGGTGGGTACTACTATATTTATAGGCTCACCATAGGAAACCTGATTTTGCGCCATGAGATCAATATAAGCAGAGACATAATAAATTATCTGCGGGAGCAGCCTGCCCCAGTTTATAGAATTGGCCGATGACATTTTTATGTTTTGGGCAGATAATCTTTCTATCAAATCAGAACTGGCAAATATATTCTTAACCCCGTTCTGGGCATCATCGAAGTTGCCCTCAACTGCGGATACATAAACATTGCTGCCTTCCTGAGTAATCATCTGTCTTTTCTGAACTTCACTCACCCCGTCACGGGGGAAGAATAC
>JBDKUD010000236.1:0-5704 GCA_039679805.1 Syntrophomonas sp.
TGGATTATAATCAGGATGATCGGTTTAAGAAAGATTTCTACCAGTCTGTGCACCGTTTTCTGCCTTCTTTAACACCAGAAGACATTTCCCTTGATTCCTGCGGCATCCGCCCTCGCTTACAGGGACCAATTGATCCGGTTAAAGATTTTGTTATATCAGAAGAAAGTAATAAAGGGCTGCCAGGATTTATCAACCTTATAGGTATCGAATCTCCAGGATTGACTTCCAGCCTAGCGATAGCCCGGTATGTGAAACCTTTGGTAGCATAGTTAGGAAGAAAATTCAACACAGATTAGGCGCGTCCTTAATAGCGACGCTAAGGGAGCATCAGTTGTATCCGTAAGGTGCATTTTAATAAGATTCGCTTTTTAATTAATAATTATTATTAATATCGGACTCAAACTACTATCTTCATACATGTTTGTGTCCCCCGGATATGGGGGGGTAATTAATATTTAAAATATAAACAGATATTATTAAGACAATAAAGCTGCTAAGGTAAATCCTTAGCAGCTTTATCAATGCCCAGTACACAAACTGGTTATTAATTATTAATGGGCTTACCCTTATTTATCTCCTCCACGGTTGCTCGTAAACTTCCATGGCCAGGGGAGCTATACGTCCAGCGATTGTGGCCATCTCAGCCCAGGTCACATTTTTACTTGGTTGAAAACAGCCGGTCGGGTCAGAAGTTATAAGTCCCAAACCATAGGCTAATCCAACGTAATTTACTTTATCAAGGCTTATTTTATTTGAATCAATTACTGGGGTATCGATTCGGTTTTTAATTGCAGCTGCTTTTTGTAGGCCCAAGCTTTTTATCAGCCAAACTGCCAGTTCCTCTCGAGTTATACTTTGTTCAGGTTCAAATTTACCTTGGTTTTTGATTATTCCTCTGTTAATTGCCATTTTAAAACTACCCTGATCTTCATCATTAGCGGGAATATCTGTTAGTTGTAATTCGCAATTTTCTTCATCTCCGTAGTAACTGCGGGGATTCGTTGCTGTCAGCAGCACCTTTAAAACATTACGGCGAGAAATTGCGTCATCTGCTTGAATAGCTTTATTAGTTATTAATCCATTAGTCTTTAGCAGTGATAAAGCCGGTGCCGCCCAGTGCCCATCCCAGGTTTCCTTTTGGATAGACATTTCATTATTTTCATTTGTAATACTTATAGGTTTCCCGGTGCAGGCATTTATTTCTACAGATGGTAAACGGTACACAGGAATGCTTTCTCCGGTGGCCTTATACTGATTATCCCGGGGAAATATATAGCTAAGTGTCAGGGCATTTTGGGACCAGATTTGAGCTTTGGCTTCATCCAAGGAAATCAGTTTAGGTAAAGCTTCACACTGTACCGGCCGCCACTCCCGGCTATATGCTATTATTTCACCACTGTTTCCATCAACGGTGATCATTATCCTATCGCGATTAAAAGGAATTCCGTTGACTAAACGTGCAAATTGGTAATTATAGTTACTGCTGTTATCATCCCCGTACATGTTACGGTTAAGAGCTATTTCATCTATTTTGTCGGGATCATATTTTTGTACTGCCACCTTCGCTTTGCTGAGGGCCTGATCATAGCTTAAATTTGCCTTACCGTCATTACTATTGTTATTGTTGTTTAAATGAAAACCAACTACCTCGCCGGTAAAAGCATTAACATTTACCTGCAGTTTATTTTCCAACTTGGCATCCTGCAGATTATATGACCAGTGTTCATCACGGTAACCCAGGCCGCTGCTGCTGCCACCGCCACTTTTGCGAATTTCCCCTTTATAGCCCATAGTAATGAAAAAGTCCTGGGCAGCCTTCTTAGCTATTTCCGGGTCTACTTGTTTAGTTGGCCAGGGAGTCTCATTTATGGCTGCTGCATTAGCTGGTGGCATATAGTCCTGATCGTAAGCTTTTAAATTATTATTGGATACTGTCCGTCCATAATAATCTAAAAAGCTGCCGCTGCGTGCATCTACTGAATTGGAATTAATATTTAATCGGTAAACCGGTATAATTTTCGCGTTGGATTGACCATATCTATCATATTCATAGCGATAATAAGCAACCAGTACCATATTTTTCTGCAGCTTTTCCTGGAGTTGCTCGCGATTCAGCAGTTCTCCGAGCGCGGGAAGTTCAGCTTCATTCCAGCTATAATTGTAATGAGTAACCAATCCGGTATAAGAATCTACTCCTATACTGATATTGTCCCAATCAACAGGCATTCCGTTAACCTCGCGCTGCCAGGTGAAATTATAATATAGCCGAATATTCCTATCATACAAAGAATACAAGGGATCATCAGTTTTCAGTTTTAATGTTCCGGCTTTATCCGGTATCATTTTTACTAAAAACTGCTTAGCAATTTGCTGAGCTTGCTCCCGGGTTAAACTAATCTGTTTATCCAGATAAAATTCTGATTGTGGATTGTAATCCATATTTAAGATCTTTCCGCTTTTAGCATTTACAAACCCATTAATTAATCGCTGATCATATCGCTGTCCATTTTTTTCGTCATAAATTTGCCAGCCTGGTTGTTGAGAATAACCCTGTTCCTCATACTCTGCTAGCAAGTCTTTATCCCGGGTAATATCCGGGAAAGCAGCGCAGAATATTTGTATGGCTTTATTCTGACTAATCAAGCCATTTTCATTCCGAGATACTGCACCAGACGCTGTATCATTTGTCTGGACTACTGCTTGTGCAGCAGTGCATATACCTGGCAAAAGTGAAACTTGTATAATTATTGCCAGCAGTAATGCTATTGCTTTCCTTCCAACCACAATTATTCCCCCCAAAAATAATAAAATAGGCCAAACTAATTTTTAAACCTTATAATTTATATTCCCGCAACAAATAAAATAAGATTGGTATCAACAACAATTTAGTGAAACCCTGTAACTAAAGGCACAACCATATCAAGAACTCCAATAATTAGAAATAATATGCCCAGAGGTCTTTAGATATTTAAGGATTAGTGGAATATTACCTCAGTACAGCAGCAGGGTTCTCCTATCATTCCTCCAGTTCATTCAGGTATTTGGAAGGTTGTTTTTTTCCCTTCCTCACACATAACGTCACCTCTTTTCTAGAAATCTGCCCTAGACGGATAATAACAAAAAAGTACCAAACATAATCAATATTTACAGCATCTTACAGCATCCCTTGTAATATAATTCTATGACTTGAACCAAAACCCCTTTCAATTATATGATTTTGACGGTACAAATTGCCAAATAAGCAAATTGGAGCCCTGCGGTGTATTGAAAACACCGCAGGGCTCCAAACAATGATGTAACAGGTTACTGAAAGCCACTATACTAAGTGGTAATTCGTAAAAATAAAGATCATAATCTACGTGTCGAACTAATATCGAAATAAAGCTGCTAAGGATGCCCCATCCGGGACTTTATCGGCATCAATTATATAAACTGATCCTCCATTCATAATGGTTTGAATGGCAGTAAAATCAAATAGGTCTTCATCACCAGGTTCGGCTTCCAGGTGTAAATCTACAGTATTTACCTGCGGATCAAATTTGCCCCATTGCTGAACATCATCAGCCATAAACAAGATCTGTATCTGCCCATTATATGCTGCTGGAACAGCCTCTTTAATATCCTGGGTGGTTCGCCCTGTACCCTTTAACGGTCCATAGTAGGTTAGAGCTTCCTGTTCGGCCTTGTGAAAATAATGTTCTACCAGTGGCCAGGCCAGGGTTTGCAAATCTTCAGCACTCAGTTCTTCAGGATTACCTGGAATCCCGCCATCGGTTAGATAAGCATAAGTATTGGCTTGTTGGTAAATGGGAAAGAGGTACTCTACACCTACCAGAACCAGGGGTGCCTTTTCATCACGCAGCAAATCATGTAAACCCCGATCAATCAAACGAAAATAACGTAAGATATTATCCTTGGTATCATCGGTACCTACCCCGTGGCCATTAAATATTGCCGCTGCTTTATAGTTTGTACCCTCCAGGGTATTACTGTGCAACTGAAGCTGTCTTTCGGGGTCATCATATTTGAGAGCTTCAGCCATACTATGGGGGATATCATCAATTTCTACTTCTCTTACACTGGCACGGGTGCACTGTAATACCCGGACATCGTTCTGACTGAGGGCCAGAATATAAAAAAGTCCATCACCACTAAGTAAGGGAAGAAGGGGTTTGAGGTGAAAGCGTTTGCCTACCAGCAAAAATTCATCGAAACTTACTGGCAAGCTGTAGCGGTAGAACATATCTGAAGATAGGAAGATAGCCAATCCATCCCGCTGCTGTTGCCAGAATTGATTATCAAATATTAGTTCTTCCAGCGGCTCCAAAAAATGCTTGGCTTCCGGGGAACGCAGGCCGTTATTCATTAAGTGCAGTTCTGCTTCTCGGGACAGGTTCTTGAGCCTTATTCTGCCCTGCTTGGTTTCTGTCCCGGCCCGAAAAGTTGGCAAATAAATCGTGATACATATATCATCCTGCTTCTCCATCAGCTCGGCTAAATCATCTCTAGTCAATAAGTTCATATATAACCTCCTTATCTTGAAATTATTATTCCCCGTTCATTAGATTTTTCACTCTTTAAGTGCACGGTATTATAAATAACCTTAAAGTAAGCGAGAATGGCAGAACGTTTTATTGTTAATCACGGTTATGTAGATTTATTCATACATTGTTACAGGAATAGTTACTTTTTTTATTGAGGGGAATTAAAGTTCTAGATGAAAATTTTAGATTTATAAAGGAGGATAACCAATGTCGTTTGAAATAGTCTACCAATTTCGCAGGTTATTAGAAAATCTGCAGCAAGAACACAATGGCTACCAGTTACGGTGTATTCCATCACCATATGACCCCAGAGACTACAAATATTTAGATCTTATCAGCACAGCAGCTGATGAATCTGTTCCTATCGATTACCGGTCAAAACTCCCTCCGGTTTTTGATCAAGGACAACGGGGAAGCTGTGTAGCATGTGCCTCCACCTGGACCTTAAAAGCTTACGAGGAGATTAAGCAAGGCGATTATCCTCAGGACGGACTTTCGGCATCATTTCTATATACTATGTGTAAACAGAATGATGGCATACCGTTTGCGGAAGGAACTCAGCTCAAAACAGCCATGCAAGTATTGCAGAAGAATGGAGTATGTCCGGAAGATACTATGCCTTATTCCACTCTGACAGAGCTCCCTGCACCGCTGGTTCCGGAGGTTCCGGCAGCTGCTTCAGAGGCTGCTGTTACTTTCAGGATTAAAACTTATGCTCAGCTTTGCTCATCATATGATACTGAACGCAGTCAGGTGATTGAAACTATGCGCCAAGCATTAAAAAATGAAGGCCCTTTTATTATAGCGTTATTAGTATGTGAGAATTTTGAACCGGATGAAAATTACCTGCTTCCATTACCGGAAGGTCAGGTTAGGGGAGGGCATGCGGTTGGTATAGCTGGAGATCTGCCCGAAAAGAAATGTTTGATTCTTAGGAATTCATGGGGTGCCGGTTGGGGTGATAAAGGATATGCCTATTTACCATATGAATGGATAACCAGCAAAATTAATAAGGACTGGGCACTATTTGAAGCTTGGACGGCTACAGATTTTACGCCTTCACAGCCGGCGGCGCGAATAGAAATTAATCCCGGGGTAAATTTTATGAAGGTTGACGGGAAACGGGTCTCTCTCGAAAAACCTATAAGTTTTAATAAGGT
>JBDKUD010000288.1:0-18437 GCA_039679805.1 Syntrophomonas sp.
TGCCGCGCAAAACCTTTTAATAATAAAGCGCCTGGCAGAATTTAAGAGCCTGGGGAAACCTGTTCTGGTAGGGACCTCACGAAAATCGTTTATCGGTCAAACACTTAATTTAGAAGTTGATGATAGATTGGAAGGCAGCCTGGCGACTGTAGTAATGGCTATTATGAATGGTGCTGATATCGTCAGAGTACACGATGTAAAAGCCAGCCGACAGGTGGTCCAAATGACGGATGCGGTGATGCGGGAAAATGGATAAAATACTGGTCAAAGGCCTGATTTTTAAAGGTTGTCACGGAGTCTTGCCACAGGAAAAAGAGAAGGCTCAAAAATTTATAGTTGATCTTAAATTGTATTTGGACTTATGTCCAGCAGGAATTGAAGATGATTTGCAGAAAACCGTAAATTACGATGAGGTTTATAAACAGGTCAAGAAAATTGTGGAGAACGAAACTTATAATTTAATTGAGGCTCTGGCAGAAAATATTGCCGCTTCATTATTATTGCGGTTTCCTCTAAAATGTGTGGAGGTAACCGTATACAAACCTGAAGCTCCTGTAAATGGAGAGTTTGAGTATTTCGGAGTAAACATTGTACGCTGTAAAAATTAAATCTTGCTCTTTAATAGGGTATATGCTAATTTAGAGGGTGAACCCGTTTATGGAAAGAAGAGTATTTGTTGGCTTAGGCGCAAATTTGGGCAATAAGCGACAAAATATAGTGGATGCTGTAGAAAAAATAGCGGCTCTTGAGAGAATAGAAATAGTTAAAGAGTCATCCTTTTATAATTCGCCCCCCTGGGGCAAAGTTGACCAGGAGGATTTTATAAATCAGGTTATAGAAATAAAGACTGACTTATCCCCCTGGGAGTTACTGCATAAACTTCAGAAAATTGAAATTAACATGGGACGCCAGAGACTGGAAAAATGGGGTCCCCGAACGATAGATCTGGATATCCTTTTGTTTGGAGATGAGGCCATAGAGTCGGAAGAACTGACAATTCCTCATCCCTATATGTATCAGCGGTTGTTCGTACTGATCCCGCTGGAAGAAATAAATTCGGAGTTAATTTTTCCAGATGGGACAAGAATCAAGGAGGTGTTGAGTAGAGCTGAAGTCCGAGATAGAGATAACTATATCAGGAGGATAAACTAAAAGGGGGGTTCTCCCGCCGGTACTCCTTAATCAAGTATCCCGCTTGTATCCTTTAGGACCAAGACGGTAGTTTGACAAGAATATTTTTCTTGTTATATTTAGGGGGTTATTTTATTGAAAGAACGAATCGGCATTATCGGTACGGGAGTTGTAGGAACAGCAGTTGGGGTGGTACTTAATGACCATGGTTATGAGATTACGGGTGTACATGATAATAAATCCGAATCTACACAACAACTAGTAGACCGGATAAAATGTACCACTTATTCATCACCTCAAGAAGTTTCTCGCTCGGCAGATATTTTATTCATAACCACTTCCGACACAGCTATTGAAGATGTGGTAAATAACCTGGCAGAACACAAGGCTTTTTATGAAGGACAGGTTATTATCCATATGAGCGGAGCTCTGTCGTCGGAAGTCCTAGATAGAGCTAAAAAATTTGGAGCTAAGGTGCTATCTTTGCACCCGTTACAGTCATTTGCCAGTGTTGACATGGCTATATTAAACCTGCCTGGGTCAGTTTTTAGCATTGATGGTGACAAAAGTTGCCATGACATTGCTATTAAACTGGTGGAAAAACTCCAGGGGGAATATTTCTTTATTGATAGGAAGGTCAAGCCTTTGTATCATGCTTCGGCATGTGTGGTTTCCAATTATCTGGTTACCTTGATAGACTTCGGAGTAAAGGTAATGGAGTCAACCGGTATTCCCAGGAATATGGCAGCCAGGGCCTTAATGCCTCTGATTAATGGCACAGTAAAAAATATCGAAAATATAGGTATTCCTAAAGCCCTGACCGGTCCGATTGCCCGGGGTGATTTCAATACTATTTTGAAACACCTGGACTGTTTGGAAGAAATGGCACCTGAGCTTACCAAGCTCTACAGTTGGCTGGGATTTTATACCGCCCAGATAGCGCTGGAAAAAGGGACTATTGATAACCGCAGTATGGAAGAGTTTCAGAAATTATTTATCAAAGAACTCTCCCTTGAAGAATCGGCAAGTTAGGAGCGTGAAAATATGACAAGAGTATCAACTACAAGCGTAATGGCAAAAAAACAAAACCACGAAAAAATAACAATGCTTACATCTTATGATTATTCTATGGCTGCCATGGTGGACGAAGCCGGTATAGATATGATATTGGTAGGAGATTCATTGGGCAATGTCATACTGGGGTATGAGAATACTCTGGCGGTGACTATGGACGATATGGTTCACCATACGAAAGCCGTATCACGGGGTACTAAGAATGCTATGGTGGTAGCAGATATGCCGTTCCTTTCCTATCACATTTCTAAAAAAGAAGCTGTCAGAAATGCTGGTCGGTTGATTCAGGAAGGTGGTGCCCAATCCGTTAAACTGGAGGGTGGAGCTGAGAGAGTTGATACCATAAAAGCTATTCTTGACGCCCAAATTCCGGTCGTAGGTCATATTGGGTTAACACCCCAATCAGTTAACCAATTTGGTGGTTTCAAAATCCAGGGGAAAGACCTGCAAACGGCTAAAAAATTAATCAACGATGCAAAGTTAGTAGAGCAGGCGGGGGCCTTTTGTGTGGTTTTAGAAG
Source organism: Syntrophomonas sp. (assembly GCA_039679805.1). Taxonomy (GTDB): domain Bacteria; phylum Bacillota; class Syntrophomonadia; order Syntrophomonadales; family Syntrophomonadaceae; genus JBDKUD01. The sequence continues at coordinate 2,726 of JBDKUD010000288.1, forward strand.
GAGTACCAACTTTACTTGCACAAAAGGTTACTGAGGAGATTTCCATACCCACTATAGGCATTGGTGCCGGCCAGTATTGCGATGGCCAGGTCTTGGTAATTAACGATATGCTGGGGATGTTCAAGGGTCATATCCCTAAGTTCGTTAAAAAATTTGCCAACCTGGAACCGCTGATCAAAGATGCTTTGTTAGCTTATAAAAAAGAGGTCGAGGAAGGTACTTTCCCTGGACCTGAGTACGGATTTACCATAAAAGACGAAGTATTAGAAAAGCTATATTAATATTGAGAGGGAATTATCATGCAGGTATTCAATAATCCAATAGAAATGCAACACTGGTGTCAGGAGCAAAAACGGCAGGGAAAAACTATCGGTTTGGTTCCCACCATGGGTTTTCTTCATGAGGGACATCTGGCTCTGGTTAGAAAAGCACGCAGCAGCTGTGATACTGTGGTTGTTAGCATATTTGTAAATCCTATACAGTTCAATGTAGGGCAGGATTTTGAGGAATATCCACGTGATCTTAAGCGTGATGGTTCTTTACTGGAACAGGAAAATGTTGATGCTATATTTGCACCTTCTATTCTGGAAATGTACCCACAGGGCTATAATTCATTTGTTGAGGTATACGGTGAAATAACTCAAAAGCTTTGTGGTGGAGCTCGCCCCGGACATTTTAAAGGGGTTACTACCGTAGTTAGCAAACTGTTCCATATCTGCCTTCCTGACCAAGCCTTCTTTGGGCAAAAGGATGCCCAACAGGTCTTAGTGATAGAGAAGATGGTCAGAGAATTAAACTTTCCGTTAAGTATTGTCAGGGTTCCTATTGTGCGTGAAGCAGATGGTCTGGCCAAAAGCTCGCGGAATGTACACCTTGATAAAGAACAACGCCAGCAGGCAGTAGTCCTCAGCCAGTCATTAAAAGTAGCCCAGCGGTTAATCACAGAGGGTGAAACAAATGTTAATAAATTAAAAACTTATATTAAAGATTATATAGAAACCAGTTCCCAGGCTCGGATTGACTATATAGATATATACGATGCGTATGACCTGAGTGATCTGGAAGAAATAAGGGGAGAGGTTATTGTGGCCCTGGCAGTCTGGTTTGGGACCACCAGGTTAATTGATAACCTCATAGTGGAGGTGTTATAGTAGTGTTTCGGTATATCATGAAATCAAAGATTCACCGAGCTGTAGTAACTGACGCTGATCTCAATTATATAGGCAGCATTACTATTGACAAGAATTTGATGGATGCGGCCGATATAGTGGAATATGAAAAGGTTACTATAGTTAACAATAATAACGGTGAACGCTTTGAAACTTATGTAATCGAAGGAGAACCAGGCTCAGGCATGATTTGCCTGAATGGAGCAGCTGCTCGTCTGGTTCAAAAAGGAGATATCGTAATAATAATAACTTATACGATACTTCAAGATGACGAATACCAGACCTTTAAGCCTAAACGGGTATTTGTTAATGATAAAAATGAAATAAAAGAGATTTGTTAAGGGAGTTATAACAGCAGGAGGTAACTAAAATGCCAGGTAACACAGCAGAATATATAGCTCAGAGGAAGAAAGATATTAATGCTATAATACTGGCCCATTTTTACCAGATCCCTGAAATACAAGATGTAGCTGATTTCGTCGGTGATTCGCTGCAACTGGCGCAGCAGGCGGCAGCAACTGATGCTGAAGTGATTGTTTTTTGCGGGGTAAGTTTTATGGCGGAAAGTGCCAAAATCCTTAACCCCGCTAAAACTGTTCTTTTGCCTGACTTACAGGGACAATGTCCTATGGCTGCCATGGTGACCGCCGAGCAACTGAAAAAGAAAAAAGCTGAACATCCCGGGGCAGTAGTGGTTAGTTATATCAATTCTTCAGCTGAAGTTAAGGCGGAAAGTGATATTTGTTGCACTTCGTCCAATGCCGTTAAGGTAGTTGAGTCAATACCAGCAGATAAACCGATTATTTTTGTTCCCGACAAAAATCTGGGCCGCTATATTCAGGATCAAACCGAACGCCCCATGATTCTGTGGGAAGGATGTTGTCCGATACATGATGTTTTGACGGTAGAACAAATAGAAGAACAGAGAAAGAACCATCCTCATGCTTTGCTGGTGGTTCACCCGGAATGTCCGCAGGAGGTAACCAGAAGAGCTGATGCGGTTCGTTCTACTGCTGGAATATTAAAATATGTTCAAACCAGTTCGGCTGCAGAATTCATCATTGGAACTGAAGAAGGCTTCCTGCATACCCTTAATAAAAATTGTCCCGGCAAAAAATTCCACCTTGCCCGGAGTGGATTCCGGTGTGAGGATATGAAGTACATTACTTTGGAGAAGCTGGCCAGTGCTCTTAAAAACATGGAGTTTCAGGTAGAAGTAGATGACGACATTCGGGAAAGAGCCAGTAATTCTCTGCAGAGGATGTTAGCAATTGCACCGTAAAGAATCTATTTATTATGGAGTTAGATTGTTAGATTAATATATTTGGAAAAAATTTTTCGAAATTTCAGGAGTGAATTATGATAACAACAAGATATATCGGGGTTATGGAAAAAGATACCCCGGTTATTTCTACCGACTTTCTAATAATTGGGAGTGGAATTGCGGGACTTTTCACCGCTTTGAAGGCTGTAAGTTATGGTAAAGTTGTAGTCCTAACGAAAAAAACCATAAAAGATTCCAATACAGGATTGGCACAAGGGGGAATTGCTGCGGCAGTGCACGAAGAGGATTCCCCCTTTCTGCATCTAGAGGACACTCTGGAGGCAGGAGCCGGTCTTTGTAATATAGAGGCGGTAGATGTTCTGGTTAGAGAAGGACCTGATCGGGTAAGAGAACTGATCAGTGCCGGAGCCAGTTTTGATATGAAAGATGGCAATATCGCATTGGCCCGGGAGGGAGCTCATAGTAAGGCACGGATTCTACACGCTGCTGATGCTACCGGGGAGGCTATAAGGGCAGCCCTGGCCAATCAATGTGAGAATAATTCTGATATTGACGTTATCGAGGGCCAGTTTGTAGTTGATCTGCTGACTGATGGTAATAATAAGGAGTGTCAGGGGGCCTTGGTATATGATGATAGTGAAAAGAAGCAAATCATCTATCTGGCCAAGGCGGTAATTGTTGCCAGCGGAGGAGCAGGGCAGCTCTATAAGTATACCACCAACCCGGATGTAACTACTGCGGATGGCATGGCCGCCTGTTTTAGGGCGGGTTGTCAGCTGGTTGATATGGAGTTTATTCAATTCCATCCTACCGTATTATATAGCCATGATTATCAGAGGTTTCTTATTTCCGAAGCAGTTCGCGGCGAAGGTGGATTATTGATTAACACCCGGGGCCAGCGATTTATGCCCAATTATCATTCCCTGCAGGAACTAGCTCCCCGGGATATTGTCTCCCGGGCTATACTAAATGAAATGAAAGAGAATCACAGTGACTATGTTTACCTGGATATGACCGGGATAGCTGGGGCAGATAAGCGGTTTCCCAATATTTACGCCCACTGCCTGAACAAAGGAATTGATCTTACCCGGGATTACGTACCGGTTTCCCCGGCTGCCCACTATACTATGGGAGGAATTAGGACTAATAGTGACGCCGAGACTGGTGTGTACGGGCTTTATGCTTGTGGTGAAGCGGCCTGTACAGGTGTTCATGGTGCCAACCGATTGGCCAGTAATTCGCTCCTGGAGGGCATTGTTTTTGGACAAAGAATAGTTAATAATGCTGAGGAGATACTCTATAGGCGGCAGATATACGACCAAGAGATATTCCGTAATTACGACAATTCCTGGGTATATACACCTGCCTCACCCCATCTGGAACCACATGACGCCAAACTAAAACTGCAGGCTATTATGTGGGAAAATGTGGGCATTATAAGAGATGAGGCCCGGCTGAAACAAGCCAGTTCAAAAATACGGGACATATACAATAGTGTTGCTAAGGGCGATGATCTTCTAGCCTATTACGAAATAATAAATATGTTAACCGTAGCAAATATTATAGTACAGGCAGCATTATGGCGAAAAGAAAGCCGCGGGGGGCACTTCCGTTCCGACTACCCGCAGCGCGACGATTTACGCTGGAAAAAGCATCTTCCGTTTGTTAACTGCTAAAATTTTCAAATTATGAATTATGAATTGCGAATTTTGAATTAAGGAACGGAAAACTGACGTTTTCCATTTGCATATGCTTTTTAAAATGTAGAAAAAAGCAGCGCTTTTTTCTACCTAAAATTCATAATTCCTAATTCACAATTCATAAGTAATCGAGGTGTTTGTATGGAGTTTCTAGGACTTGATGATTTAATTAAAATAGCGTTAGCAGAAGATATCGGGCATGGAGATATTACTACCGATAATCTTGTTGATGGAGATCAGGAGACTACGGGTATTTTCTTGGCCAAATCGCCTGGCATATTAGCCGGATTGAAGATTTGCCAGGCAGTCTTTAAATACCTTGACCCGAATATTGAATTTATTAGCTATAAACAAGATGGCTTCTTAGTTGCGCCTGGAGAAAATATAGCAGAAGTGAAAGGGAAGACCCAGATTTTACTGACGGGAGAGAGGGTATCCTTAAATTTCTTGCAGAGATTGTCAGGCATTGCAACCCGAACCAGGCAAATGGCAGACATGATTGAAGGCAGCGGTGCCCAAATAGTTGATACCCGGAAAACCACCCCGGGGTTAAGGAACCTGGAAAAATATGCGGTATCCATGGGCGGAGGCCGCAACCATCGCTTTGGGCTATACGACGGGGTGATGATTAAGGATAACCATATTAAAGCTGCCGGGGGCATAAGTCAGGCAATTTCCCGGATTAGACCGCGAGTTCCGCATACAGTAAAAATAGAAGTTGAAGTAGAAACTCTGGAGCAACTGCAGGAAGCCCTGCAGGTCCGGGCAGATATAATCATGCTGGATAATATGGATGTAGAAACCATGAAAAAAGCTGTTGCTATGGTTAACGGACAGGCATTATTGGAAGCCTCGGGCGGCATTAATGAGGCTACTCTGGTAGAGGTTGCCCGTACCGGTGTTGACTTTATCTCCATAGGGGCCCTTACTCATTCCGTAACCAGCCTGGATATAAGCTTTAATATTATATAAAAGTCTTGTGCTAAGGCGCGGGCGGTGAAGTATATCCAGTTCGCTCCAGTCTCCGGCAGTGGAAACACCTGCGGCTTGCCTCACGGGGGATGGGGCACCGTACCGATTCACGTCCGTGTTCAACGGTACTCTCGCGACGTCCGTGTCGCTCGACCCCATCCCCCGCGAGGACTTCGCCGGGTGTTTCTCACTACCTACGCCAACGTCGCTTCACTGGATATACTTCACCGCCCTTAGCTTTATCATTCTCCCACTTCCGCATAAGCTTTTTCTTACTTCCTACCTAATTCGTACTTTCTCCTTCACATCGGTTAACCATTATGATAACATTGGGTTAACAAATCTGAAGGAGATGTTTGTTATCTATGAAAATTTCTACTAACGAATTGGTTAGAGCGGCGGTATTTGCAGCTATGATGTGTGTGATCACCATTTTGGTGCGGTTGTTTCAACCAGTCATAGTCATTCCTTTTAGCCTGCAGCCGTTGGTTATGCTGCTGGCTGCCTGTCTGCTTTCTCCCCGGGCGGTATTTTTAAGCATGCTGGCTTATTTATTACTGGGCATTATAGGAGTGCCGGTTTTTTCTGTTCCTCCTTACGGTGGACCGGCCTATGTGCTTATTCCTAGTTTTGGGTTTATACTAGGATTTCCACTGGCCGCATGGTTACAATCAAGGTTAATTAAAAATATCTCTTTAGCAAATTTTATTCTGGCCGGATTGGCTGGTGTACTGGTCTATTATGCTATCGGCCTTCCCTACATGTATTTAATACTAAATTTTTACCTGGGGCATACTGTGAATGTGATGCAGGTTTTAAAGATTGGATTCTTACCCTTTATTGCCATAGATGGGCTAAAAGTAATTGTATCTTCCCTGCTGGCAGTGGAATTATGCAGGAGATTCGATATTAAAAGAGAATTCTAATATAGCCCATCCAGGTGGTTGTTTCGGGGAGGATTATAACATGAGCAATTCAATTACTGATGTAAAGGGCTTAACAGTTGGTTCCTGGGAAGATGAGGACGCCTTAACCGGTTGCACGGTAATATTAACCGGCCGGGAGGGGGCAGTTTGTGGAGTTGATGTACGCGGCTCAGCACCGGGGACCAGGGAAACGGATGCCCTCTCTCCTTTAAATATGGTGGAAAAGGTTCATGCTATACTATTAACCGGAGGAAGTGCTTTTGGACTGGATGCCGCCGGAGGAGTAATGGAATACCTGGAAGAACAGGGAATTGGCCATCCGGTGGGCCCCACGGTGGTACCAATTGTACCAGCAGCCGTATTATTCGACCTTGCTATAGGCAATTATAAGATTCGTCCCGACCGCCAGGCTGGATTTACAGCCTGTAAAAATGCTGGCCTTAAGATAAGGGAAGGAAATATGGGAGCAGGGATGGGGGCAACCGTTGGAAAACTTAGAGGATATGAATATTGCACTAAAAGCGGGCTGGGTAGCTGGTCCATTAGATTGGATAACGGGTTTACAGTAGGTGCGCTGGTGGTAGTAAATGCCCTGGGAGATGTTATAGACCCCCAGAAGGGTATAATCGCGGGAGTACGCAGTAATAAGGGCCATGAGTTCATGGGGACGGAAAAGGCCTGGTTACAGCTTAAAGGTAAAACCGCGGTTCAGGTTGGCACCAATACTACTCTGGCAGTGGTGGGCTGCAACGGAGAATTTGACAAAAACAAGATTACCAAGATAGCCCAGATGGCTCATAACGGCCTGGCCCGGGCAATTAACCCTATACATACAATGTATGATGGAGACACCGTTTTTGCTCTGGCCACCGGAGAAATGGCTGCTGATGTTAATGTGGCAGGATATATGGCTCAGGAGGCTCTGACCCGGGCAGTATTTAGGGCAGTATATGCGGCTGAAACTGTTCAGGGGATAAGATGCTTAAAGGATTGATCCTTAATTATGAATTATGAATTGTGAATTGTGAATTAAGAATTTTGAATTAATGAGGGATTGGGGAACCCAATCCCATAATAGTTTCATCATAATGGGGAAACTCCGTTTCCCCTACAATAATTCACAATTCCTAATTCAAAATTCATAATTTATTAAGGAGTTGATAAAATATGATACTGGCTTTCGACGTTGGCAATACCAATATGGTTATTGGCGTATTCAAGGATCAAAAACTGCTTACCCACTGGCGGGTAAGAACGGATAAGCTCGGGACCTGTGACGAATACGGAATGCTATTGTCATCTCTATTCAGTTATGACGGGTTGAGTATGAAAGATATAAAGGCAGTAGTGATTTCTTCGGTTGTACCATCTTTAATGATGGAACTGGAGTGGGTAGGTGAAAAATACTTTCATTGTAAACCCCTGGTAGTAGGCCCAGGCGTTAAGACAGGTTTAGCAATAAAATATGAAAATCCACGTGAAGTTGGGGCAGACCGGGTAGTAAACGCGGTTGCGGCCTTTCATAAATACGGCGGACCTTTAATTATAGTAGATTTTGGTACGGCTACGACTTTCTGTGTTGTCAACGAACATGGTGATTACCTGGGAGGTGCCATTGCTCCGGGTATAAGCATATCGACCGATGCTCTGGTAGCCCGGGCCTCTAAATTGCCCCGGGTGGAGCTGATTAAACCCAAAAGCATTATCGGGAAAAATACGATAATGAGCATGCAAGCCGGCATAATTTTCGGTTTTGTGGGTCAGGTAGAGGGTATTATAAACCGTATGAAACTGGAGATAGAAGGAGAACCACGGGTAATAGCTACCGGTGGGTTGGCAACCATAATAAAGAAAGAAACAAATGTTATTGATGTTATTGATGAATTCCTTACCCTGGAGGGTTTGAGCTTAATATATGAATTAAATCGGGGGTATACATGTTTGCCATAGGTAAAATTAACATATCTAATCGTGTTTTTGCTGCCCCATTGGCAGGAATCAGTGACCGGGCCTTTCGAATTATTGTAAAATCATTTGGCTGTGGTCTGGTGTTTACAGAAATGGTAAGTGATATGGGGTTAGTTTATAGCCAGGAAAAAACCCGGCGCCTGGCTGATACCTCCGGGGAAGAGCCACCCGTAGCAGTACAGATATTTGGCTCCCAGGCGGACCCCATGGTCAAAGCTGCTTTAATAGTGGAGGCAATGGGAGCAAAAATTATAGATATAAACATGGGCTGTCCTACTCCTAAAATTGTTAAAAGTGGGGAGGGGGCAGCCTTACTGATGGATATTCCCAGAAGCCGGCAAATTATACGGGAAGTAGTTAGGGCTGTGCGAGTACCGGTAACAGTGAAGATGCGTAAAGGATGGGATGAAAACCATATCACCTGCCTGGAACTGGCTCGGGTGGCTGAAGAAGAAGGAGCAGCAGCGGTAACCTTGCACCCCCGTACCCGTGCCCAATTTTTCTCGGGTCGGGCTGATTGGGAAATGATAACCAGGGTGAAACAAGAGCTTACTATTCCGGTTATTGGCAATGGAGACATATGGTCTGCCCAGGATGCATTAAGGATGATGGAAACTACCGGCTGCGATGCGGTGATGATTGGCCGGGGAGGTATGGGGAATCCTTTTATTTTTCGGGAAACGGTAGAGCTCCTGGAAAAAGGAAAGTTGGTTGCTCCGCCTGATCCTCGGGAACGTATGAGCATAGCCTTAGAACATCTGGACCTGGCCTGCCAGTTTAAAGGAGAAAAGGTAGCTGTAAGAGAAATGCGCAAGCATTTGTCCTGGTACATAAAAGGATTGCCAGGTGCGGCTCGTATCCGCGAGGAATTAAACCGAGCGGTAACCAGAGAAGAAATGGCAATGATAATTATGAATTGTAAATTTTGAATTATGAATTAAGGTAAGGATTGGTAACCCAATCCTTATTAATAATTTGCAAAACCCTGGTTTTGCTTCCTAAATTCATAATTGATAATTCAAAATTCATAATTAGTCTGATCTTGCATTTCCTAAAATTTGGTGATAAAATATCCTAAAATTGTGAACAATATTGTGCTCAACCAAAAAGGAGAGTTTAATGTGGATTTTCTACGTATTCAGGATAAAATAGTTAGCTGGCAAAAGATCGAAAAGACTTTGAAAAAGACTTTACAGCTGAGGAGTAAGGGGTACTCTCAACAGGAAGTTGCCGACCGTTTATCGATTGACCGTACCTTTATTTCTCGCCTGGAGAGTATAGGAGAGCTAAGAAAAGGGCAATCCTTAGCATGTGTAGGTTTCCCCATCCTCAATAAGGATGAGATTTGGGAAATTCTGGAGAAGGAGGGCGTAGACTACATATTGCTGATGACTGAGACGGAACGACTTGATTTCGTAAACAACCGTTCCGGCAAGGAATTATTGAATGAGATAATGGATTTGGCCGGTCGGGTGCGCCAATATGATGTAGTTATATGCATAGGGTCAGATGAAAGGCTCAAGCTTCTGCATGGGATTCTGGATGGGGAGATAATTTCAATTGAGATAGGAATTTCCCCGATTACGGAAGATAAATGGGTTGATCCCAAGATAATAAAGAAGGTCTTGAGATCTATTAAATCTGCCCGGTAATTCTCCGGGCTCATATTAAGGAGGTAAATCAGTTTGAAACATATTGTAAGTGTTAGTTTAGGTTCTTCTAAAAGAGACCATGCTTTTGAAACTGATTTTTTGGGCGAGCAGTTCCGTATAGAGAGAATAGGTACTGATGGGGATTGGGACAAGGCCATACAATTGATTAGAAAACTGGATGGGAAGATAGATGCTTTTGGTATGGGTGGAATAGATCTTTATGTTCATCTCGCTGGTAAACGTTACGTAATTGAAGATGCTAAAAAATTGCTAGTTGCACAAAAAACGCCCATGGTAGATGGCAGTGGACTAAAGAATACTCTGGAGAGAAAGTGTATTCTGGATGTCCAGAAGGATGGCATTATGGACTTACGAGGCAAGAAAGTATTGATGGTTTGTGCTGTAGACCGGTTCGGAATGGCAGAGGCATTTGAACAAGTGGGAGCTAAATTAACTATGGGTGATTTTATATATACTCTAGGGATACCGTTGCCCTTGCGTTCTTTAGCCAGCTTAAGATTCTTTGCCGGGATTGCTGCTCCTTTTGTGGTTAAAATGCCTTTTGATAAACTTTATCCCACCGGTGATAAACAAGATGTCATAATTCCCAAGCATTCAAAATATTATTATGATGCGGAGGTTCTAGCGGGAGACTTTTTATATATCCGCCGTTACCTGCCAGAGAAGCTTAATGGCCAGGTAATAATAACCAATACTACTACCCGGGATGATATGATAATGCTTAAAGAACGGGGTATAAGTAAAGTTATTACCACCACTCCCAATATGGGGGGGCGCTCATTTGGAACAAATGTTATTGAAGCCCTTATGGTTTCAATACTCAAGAAACCCATAGACCAAATAGTTCCAGAAGATTATTATGCCTTGCTTCAGGAGCTGGATATGAAACCTGGGGTAGTTGATTTGGAGAGGTTTAATGCTTGATCTGGATTTTGCCTTTTTTAATATGATGACAACCAATAAACAGGGGTTAGTCTACCGGAAGTTTTTTCTGGACAGGCTGGCCCCGGTTTTATTTTCACCCCGTCTGGAAAAGCTGATTAATTTTAATGGACTGGGCTTGCAAGGCGGCAATATATTCTTGCCTCTGGGACAGGGAAATTGGGACTTGTTGGCGCCAGGGATGAAAAGATTGATTCTGGAAAAATCTATTACTATCCTGGAACAATATCAGATACCGGCTCTGGCAGTTGATCGCCGGTTAAAAAATGAATTTTTTTCATTATTTAATAATTTTCCGTTGGTATTTGGAGATAATTTTATAAAGGCCCTGGCCAGTGTTCTGGTGAAAGAATTTATTTCCCGGAGAGCAGTCAAAAAAATTATTGTAGCCGGGGAAATCCCGGAAATGCCGGGCTTGTTGGAAGACTTTAGACAATATGGCATACCGGTCTCAATACAGAATAATCACCCATCTGCTTATGAAATAATGGCTTATCATCTGCTATATGAAAAAGGGGTTGCTGTGAGCACCAGCTACATCAACCCTATGGAATGGGAAAAAGGAGATCTGGTAGTCCTATTTGAAGCGGAGGGCTTGGCCTTAACTTCACCGCCATCGTTTATACTTGATCTGACTTATGATGGAAACCATTTAGCCCCGGAGCTGGCGAACACCCTTAAATTACGGGAAATGGATACTTCCATGAATACTATGGCCCCGATATTGGAAAGTTGTTTATGGGCAAAAGCAGGATTTACAGATACAATTGAAGAACAAAATAATGCAGTTGCTGCACTAGCCGGGCCGAAGAATATGTGGGTTGAATTCAATCAGATTGGAGAGGATATCGGGTTATGGGACTTCTTCCTTGACAAGGACATATGAGGTCTATATAATACCATAAAGGAAATAAGGGTCTCCAAAAATTAATCGGTAAAATTAATTTGTAGCGAGCATGGTCTCGCTTTTCTAAATTATTTAATAAGGAGAGATTCGATGACAATTAAAGCTGAGAAGGAAGTTCTTTTAACCAAAGAGGGTCTGCAAAAGCTTGAGGATGAGCTGGAAAATCTAAAATCAGTTAAACGCGAAGAACTAGCTGAACGCATTAAGCAGGCCATAGCCTTTGGAGATATATCTGAGAATTCGGAATATGAGGATGCCAAAAACGAACAGGCCTTTGTTGAAGGCAGAATAATGTCATTGGAGAAAACCCTTAAAAATGCACGACTGATGGAAGAAAAAGATATCCGTACCGATGTTATATCCCTGGGTTCTAAAATAACTTTAAAGGAAATGAAATCAGGGCGGGAAGTAAACGTAACCCTGGTTGCATCAGTAGAATCAAAGTTAAAAGATGGTAAAATATCTGATGAATCTCCGGTCGGGCGGGCAGTACTGGGGAAAACCGTCAATGATGAAGTATCTGTGGAAGCCCCCGCAGGCATTATAAAATATAAGATAATGAAAATGGAAAGATAAAGCCGCTGTGCGGCAATTATGAATTAGGAATTTTAAATTATGGATTAACGAAGGGATTGTCGAACAATCCCATCCTAAATTCATAATTCATAATTCACAATTCAAAATTCTTAAAGGTTTAAGGAAGTGTTTGCATTGTCAGAACAGGACAACTTGGATATTAGTGAATTGAAAAAAGTTCGTTTGGAAAAGCTCCAAGAGTTGAAAGAACTTGGGCTTGATCCATTTGGACAGAAGTTTGAGCGGGATGAAATGACTGTTAACATAAAAGAAAATTGTGATGCCATGGATGGTAAAAAGGTAAGGATTGCCGGACGGATTATGTCCAAACGCAGACATGGGAAGGCTGGTTTTGCTAACTTGCAGGATTTATCCGGACAAATTCAGCTATATTTCCGCAAGGATGATGTGGGGGAGGATAAGTACGAAATATTCAAAGCCATGGACATGGGTGATATCCTGGGTATAGAGGGCTTTGTTTTTCGCACCCAGAAGGGTGAGCCCAGTGTGCATGTTCAGGACTTTACTTTCCTTTCCAAATCATTAAAGCCACTGCCGGAAAAATGGCATGGCCTGAAGGACGTAGAACTTCGTTACCGCCAGCGCTACGTTGACTTGATTGTTAATCCGGAGGTAAAGGATGTTTTTGTAAAACGCAGCCTCATTATAAAAGAAATAAGAAAATTTATGGATTCCCTGGATTTCCTCGAAGTAGAAACTCCTATGATGCATCCTATTGCCGGCGGAGCAGTAGCTCGCCCCTTTGTTACCCACCACAATGCTTTGGATATGAATCTATACCTGCGTATAGCCCCGGAGTTGTATCTGAAAAGACTTATTGTCGGCGGGTTGGAGAAGGTTTATGAAATAAACCGCAGTTTTAGGAACGAGGGTATTTCCACCCGGCATAATCCCGAGTTTACTATGCTGGAGCTCTACCAGGCTTATGCAGATTACACCACCATGATGGAGATTGCCGAGCAGCTAATATCCTCAGTAATCATGAAGATAAATGGTTCTATGCAGGTTAATTTCGAAGGGCAGGAGATAGATTTTACTCCACCCTGGAGACGGGTTACTATGCTTGATGCTATTAATGAATATACCGGAGTTGACTTTTCAGTCATCAAAGATGACGCCGCAGCCCGGGAAGCTGCCCGCAGCTTACATATGAATCCTGGCGAGAATCAACCCCGCGGAGAGATAATCAACGAGGTATTCGAGGAGTTTGTTGAGCAAAAGCTTATACAGCCGACATTTGTTTATGGACATCCGGTGGAAATTTCTCCGCTGGCCAAACGTAATGCTCAAACCCCGGAAATTACCGATCGTTTTGAGCTTTTTATAATGCAGCGGGAAATTGCCAATGCCTTCTCGGAATTAAACGACCCCATTGACCAAAAAGGACGTTTTATGAAGCAGGTAGAAAAAAGAGCCGGCGGTGATGCTGAGGCTCACATGATGGATGAGGATTATATCAACGCCCTGGAATACGGAATGCCACCTGCCGGTGGAATGGGGATAGGTATTGACCGGTTGGTTATGTTGATAACCGGCTCCACTTCTATTAGAGATGTTATACTGTTCCCGACGCTAAGGATTAAGGAATAAAAATAAAATAGTATAAAAAAACAGCTTCTGCCTTCAGGTGGAAGCTGTTTTTGCGTCGTGCAGGACAGTTAATTTATACGTTGAACCAGCCATTCTCCTGCCTTTATAACCACAATAAGAAGCAATCCTAATATAATACCTATTAACAGGCCGCCCATGGTACGGTTTAAGGAAATCGTTACCGCTGTGAAAACATGACAGAAGCTGTTAACCATAGAAATACTGCCCATCATAACCCCTAACCCCAGAACCAGGACAATAGCCGATTGCTTATATTTATGGTATAGATAAATCATTGCCAGGAGGGACGGGTAACCGATTATAAGCTCTTTGAATCGGGGCCTCGCTAGGAACAGGTTCTCCAGTATTTCCCTTAGTCGTACCTCCAGCGAGGATACTTGAATACCTGAAGTATTGCCGCTGCGACCCAGATAAATATATACAGCTACAGCGCCAACCATAAGTATAAAGAGAACTAAATAATTGGGCTGTTTGTGGAGGAATTCCATAACTTTATTCTTTAAACCGCTATCCTCGGAAAAACAACAATAATAGTTGAGAATGAAAAGGAGCAGCGGAGTTAAGAAAGCCAGTTTGACACCGCTGAATATTTTCACGTTCATAATATAGCGAATATCAGCCAGGCTGGTTACCACAGTATACATGCCCAGCGCATTTACTATTAATATTATGGCTAAAGAAACTGGTATTTTAGCCCATAAGCTGGTCTCCTGATGGTTTCTTAAATACAACAGCAACAGGAGACTGGATAATGACGGATATAGAATGGCGGCAGCCAGCGCGTAAACCTTGGAAATGTCAATATTTAACAAAAGATTAAGCGCTAAACATATGCTTATACCTGCTGCAAGAAGCAAGTCAACCAACCAGCGCCTCATTTTGAACAGGTACATCAGATATAAAAGTCCAGCCAAAACGAGACTGAAGGAAACCATTAACCGGTGCATCTTTCCCGGGATTTGCGCCGATAGATGATTTAACGGCTGGTTAATGGTGAAGCCCTTGTCCAGAATAGTATGATGAAACTTATCAATCATATTTATGGTATCATCCAGGGCCTGCGAGTAACTTACCTTCTGATCCTTAAAAGGAACAACATATAAAATCCGTATTCCCCGGTCAATTACTCCTCTCACCCAGCGATAATACCTCTCATCAGGGCTGCTTACAAAATCATCGTTGGAACTGGAATAAACGCGGTTAATAGGATATCTGGTTGCCTCCATAAGTTCATCGAGTCCATCCTGTTTAACATATTGTAGTTGGGTTGCAGCTTCGATAATTCCTATGGTAAGCTCATTGTTATGTACTAACTGTTTTGCCCATCCAACATGGGGTGCCTGACTTAACTTATTTCCGGCGAAAACAATCAGTTTAACATTATACTTTTGTACATACTTCTGGTATTCAGCCAGATATTTGGTATTGGAACCAGTGTTGTTAGCCGGGCGGAGAATAATATCAAATCCCATGGATTTAAGCTTCTGGAGTACTTTTTCATCGAATCCCAGCCGGGCGTCAAGTTCCCTGGTTATAGTTTTATTTTTATCAGCTTGGATTACTTCCGTATTAACAGCATCAAGTTCGCTAGTAATTATAAAATAGCTCTGACCATTAGTTTTAAAACTAATGAGTTCGTCCGATGTGAACCGGGAACCTAAACGTTCCTGCAAGAACTTGGCTGTATCCGGATTGCTGGTTACGACAGTAAGATTAACCGGGTCGATGGAAGTGTCTCCAATTGCTTTTTGAGCTTGTTGCCATGTATCGGGAAAATAATTCTGAACCAGGGCAGAAAATTCAGCGAACGACGAAAGCCTGACATCACCATTGTTAGCCAAATCACGCAAAGTCACTTCATTGACAGCTACCTCTTTAACTCCGCTGTCTTTTAACTTTTGCAGAACATCATCCATATCCCGATGTGCTAAACTGGCAGTCTTTTTAAACTCACCATAATCT
>JBDKUD010000013.1:0-42266 GCA_039679805.1 Syntrophomonas sp.
GTGCATATTCATCTCAACATCTCATATAGTGAGCTGGATGACAGCATCACCTGTATTATCGACTACCCCGGTGCTGAGTGGAATCCCTTTGCCGATCTGGACGATACCGCGGGTGTAATGGATGAAACGCTGGGTTATCGTCTGCTAATAAAGCGTGCGAAGGATGTGAGCTTTATTAGTAGCGCCGGCATTAACCGGATAAGCATTATAGTGTAGCTTTGCTTCTTTGAGATAGGAGGGTAAAGTATGGCACTGGGTATTATTCTTACAATAGCTGCACTTATAGGCATATTCCATGGGATAGCAAAGAGACGCAAGACTTTGGTAATAGCATCAGTAATTGTATTGATTTTCATTGCAACTACAATGTTATTTTTTTATAAAAACCCTTATTAAAGTTTAGGCTTGAAAATGAGAAAAATACGAATACATCAATTATAAAGTTGATTGTATATTCTTATAGCAAAGTGTAATAGTTAATTAGGGCGACACAATCTTATATAGTGCAAATCCAAGTATGCATGGCTTCTTTTTCAGGTATCGTCAATAGTTTGCGTAAAGTATAAACTCAAAGAATACGACGATTTTAATATTTGACAAGTATACAATTTCAATAGATTGAAATTTCTCGAACATGAAGCTAATATAATTATAGCGTTATATTCATAGTTGAATACAAGTGCAACAAACAACGGCGTTTGGAGAAAAATAATTTCCAAACGCTTTTTTCTGAAAAATAGATTATTTATTGAAGATTCCATATATAAGGAGAGGTCATAGTGAAGCAAAGCAGCTTTATTGTCCTGGAAAATGGGCAGGTTTTTAAAGGGGAATCTTTTGGAGCAATCGGTGAGGCGGTTGGTGAGATTGTATTTACTACCGGGATGACCGGATATTTGGAAACATTAACTGATCCCAGTTATTATGGACAGATTGTGGTTCAGACGTTTCCCTTAATAGGGAATTATGGCGTTATCCCCGCTGATTTTGAAAGTTCTTCTCCCCAATTAAAAGCTTATATTGTCCGCGAGTGGTGTCAAGCTCCATCCAATTTCCGCAGTGAGGGCGAGCTTGATACTTTTTTAAAGATGCATAATATTGTCGGAGTTTACGGAATCGATACCCGCGAGCTAACCAAAATCATCAGAGAGGTTGGGGTCATGAATGCCAAAATTACTACAACGCTTGATGATATTGATGAAGTATTGGCAGAAATTAAAAATTATCGAATAATAAATGCCGTGCAAGAAGTCGGCACCAGGGAGATTTCAGTCTCCAAAGGGGTATCTGGAGGATACAAAGTAGTATTGTGGGATTTCGGGGCTAAGGAAAATATTCGCCGCGAACTGATGAAACGAGGCTGTGAAGTTATCACCGTGCCTGCTCTTACTACTGCAGAAAAAATTGTGAATTTAAAGCCGGATGGGATTATGCTTTCCAACGGGCCAGGCGATCCTGCCGATAATAAAGAGATTATTAAAGAAGTGTCCAACCTAACTAATTCTGGGATACCAATCTTTGGAATTTGTCTGGGTCATCAGCTGCTGGCCCTGGCGCAGGGAGCGAAAACTGCCAAACTTAAATACGGGCATCGAGGTGCCAATCAGCCTGTGAAGGATCTGAAAACAGGCAGAGTATACATTACCAGCCAAAACCATGGCTATGCGGTTATGGCTGATAGTCTTCCGGCCTCGGCCTCAGTAAGTTTCATAAATGCCAATGATGAGACCTGTGAAGGTATTGATTATAAAAATATGCCTGCTTTTTCGGTTCAGTTTCATCCTGAGGCCTCGGCAGGACCTCTGGATACCAGCTTTTTATTCGATCAATTTATAGACCTCATGCGGGAGGAGTGCTCAAAATGCCGCTAAACAAAGAAATAAAGAAGGTATTAGTAATTGGCTCAGGACCAATAGTCATAGGGCAGGCTGCGGAATTTGATTATGCGGGGACGCAAGCCTGCCGGGCATTAAAAGAAGAGGGACTGGAAGTAGTTCTGGTAAACTCCAATCCGGCGACGATTATGACGGACAACGCTATGGCTGATCAAATCTACATCGAACCTTTGACGGTAGAGACAATCAAAAGGATTATTATCAAGGAATGCCCGGACAGCATCTTATCCACGCTAGGCGGGCAAACCGGTCTGACACTATCCATGCAGTTGGCTAAAGAAGGGTTTTTGGAAAAACAAGGCGTTAAGTTGTTGGGTGCTGATCCGGATACAATTGATAAGGCTGAAGACAGGCAGATGTTTAAGGATACCATGCAATCTATCGGTGAACCCGTTATACCTTCCTTGGTAGTGAACGATGTCCCGGCAGCTCTGGCCTTCGCCGAAGAGATTTCTTATCCCGTAGTTGTCCGGCCGGCCTTTACGCTTGGCGGGACAGGCGGGGGTATTGCCTATAATGAAAAGGAGCTTCAGGAAATTGCGGCGAATGGTCTCAGGCTTTCACCTATTACCCAGATCCTGGTTGAACAGTGTATTTCCGGGTGGAAGGAAATAGAATTTGAAGTAATGCGGGATCGGATAGGCAACGTCATAACAGTTTGCAGCATGGAGAATTTCGACCCGGTGGGGGTGCATACCGGGGATAGCATTGTTATAGCTCCGGCAGTTACTCTTTCCGATAAGGAATACCAAATGCTGCGTTCGGCTGCTCTAAATATTATTACCGCCCTGAAAGTTGAAGGGGGATGTAACTGCCAGTTTGCTTTAAATCCTGATAGTTTCGAGTATGCCGTAATTGAGGTTAACCCCAGGGTATCCCGTTCATCGGCTTTGGCCTCCAAGGCTACCGGATATCCGATAGCCAAGGTAGCAGCTAAAATAGCGGTTGGATATACACTTGATGAGATCAAAAATGCCGTAACCGGGAAGACCTGTGCTTGTTTCGAACCAACCCTGGATTATGTGGTAGTCAAACTACCCAAATGGCCATTTGATAAATTTGTTTATGCTAAGCGTACGCTGGGTACCCAGATGAAAGCCACAGGGGAAGTAATGGCCATCGGAACCAGCTTCGAACAGGCTATCATGAAAGCAGTAAGGGGAGCAGAGATTTCCTTGGACAGTCTTAACCTGCCCAAGTTGAAAGATCTAACTGATGCACAAATTGAACAGATGCTCACGGAGTGTAACGATGAACGACTCTTCGTAATATTTGCAGCACTGCAAAGGGGTATTTCCTGTGAATTTATTCATGAAGTTACGAAGATTGACCGCTGGTTCTTAAATAAACTTGCCCATCTCGCAGAACTGGAAAAAGATCTGGCAGTGGGGCATTTAACCCCGGAACTATATAAAATGGCAAAAAAACTAGGGTATCTTGATAAGGCCATTGAAAGCCTTACAGGCTGCAAGATCCCGCAGCCGCTTAAGTCTTCATATAAAATGGTGGATACCTGTGCTGCCGAATTTGAGGCGGAGACTCCTTATTTTTATTCTACTTATGATAAGGTCAATGAGGCCGAGCATTTTATCAAAGCCAGAAATAGCGGCAAGAAAACAATTATTGTCTTTGGTTCCGGACCTATCCGGATAGGCCAGGGGATAGAATTTGATTATGCTTCCGTACATTGTGTGTGGGCACTGAAAAGAGCTGGCTATGAGGTAGTGATCGTTAATAACAACCCGGAAACCGTATCTACCGACTTCGATACAGCTGATCGTCTATATTTTGAACCTCTGACCAGCGAGGATGCTTTGAATGTGATCGAAACTGAGCAGCCCTTCGGGGTAGTTGTCGCTTTTGGCGGACAGACTGCCATCAAGCTGACCAAATCTCTGGAGGCGCATGGAGTTCGGATACTGGGTACGCCGGCTGACAGCATTGATGCTGCCGAGGATAGGGAACGTTTTGATGCCTTGCTGGAGAGGTTGTCCATTAAACGCCCCCAGGGCTATACAGTGATGAATACGGAGGAAGCGCTGCAAGCCGCCAATAAGCTGGGATATCCGGTTTTGATGCGGCCTTCCTATGTGCTGGGCGGTCAAAATATGATTATTGCTTTCAGTGATGATGATATCTGCGAATATATGGACATAATTCTGGCTTACAACATTGAAAATCCGGTTTTAATTGATAAATATCTTACCGGTATTGAAATAGAAGTCGATGCTATCTGTGACGGAGATGATATTCTTATCCCTGGAATCATGGAGCATATTGAACGGGCCGGCATCCATTCCGGTGATTCCATCGCCGTCTATCCTGCCTGGAACTTAAGCGGAGAGTTGATTGAACAAGTAATAGCTTATTCCAAAAACCTGGCCCTGTCCTTGAACACGCAAGGTCTGGTCAATATTCAGTATATTATTCATGCTGGAGAAATCTATGTAATTGAGGTCAATCCCCGTTCTTCCCGAACCATCCCCTATATCAGCAAGGTAACCGGGGTGCCTATGGTTGATCTGGCGACCAGGGCAATGCTTGGCGAAAAACTAATAGACATGGGCTATGGTACAGGGTTATATAAAACACCTCCATATGTTGCAGTTAAAGTACCTGTCTTTTCCTTTGAAAAACTCGCAGACGTAGATGTGCAATTGGGTCCGGAAATGAAATCTACGGGTGAGGTCCTGGGTATTGGAAAATCCTTGGCTGAAGCACTTTATAAGGGGTTGGTGGCAGCCGGATATAAGATGGTGAAGCAGGGCGGAGTTCTCATTACTGTGCGAGACAGTGATAAACCGGAGATTGTTGATATTGCCAGGAAATATGCTGAGTTAGGTTTTAAGCTCTATGCTACCGACGGAACGGCCAGAATTTTGGAACAGTCTGATTTACAGGTTATATCAGTTAAGAAGATTCATGAGTCAGATCGCGATAATACTCTGACTATTTTGGAAAGCGGTAAAGTGAATTATATTATTTCCACATCCTCCAAGGGCAGGCTGCCCAGCAGGGATAGCTTTAAATTGCGCCGCAAGGCAGTGGAAACGGCGATTCCTTGCCTGACCTCACTGGATACCGCCAATGCTCTGGCCAACAGTCTCAAGAGTCGTTATTCCCAAAGCAGCACCGAGTTGGTGGATATCAATCATATGAGAAGTGAACGTTTGCAGCTCAGCTTTTCTAAAATGCAGTCCTGCGGTAACGATTACATCTATTTCAATTGTTTCCAGCAGAATATAGTCAGCCCGGAATCCTTGAGTGTGTATTTATCTGACCGGCATTATGGCATAGGCGGTGATGGTATTGTGCTGATCTGTCCGTCAGATCAGGCCGATGCTAAAATGCAGATGTTTAATTTAGATGGCAGCGAAGGAAAAATGAGCGGCAATGCGCTCACTTGTATGGGAAAATACATTTACGAGAATAAGATGACAGTTAAAGACCAGATTTCCATAGAAACCCTCAGCGGGATCAAAAGACTTAAACTCTATATTCAAGATGATAAGGTGAATTCGGTCTGTGTGGACATGGGACCATCTGAGCTTAACCCTGAGAAGATCCCAGTGAAATTACCCGGGCAGAAGATTGTGAATCAGCCTGTTACGATTGATGGCGAAGATTATCATATAACCTGTGTATCCATGGGAAATCCGCATTGTGTTCTCTTTAGTGAGATCTTGGAAAGTATCGATATAGATGTAATAGGCCCGGCTTTTGAATATTCACCTTTATTTCCTGAAAGAGTGAATGTTGAATTTGTAACGGTTATTGACCAAAATACGCTAAAGATGCGGGTCTGGGAACGGGGAAACGGCGAAACTCTGGCGGCCGGTACCAGTGCCTGTGCCGGTGTTGTTGCAGCGGTACTAAATGGCTACTGTAATAAAGACCAATATATATTGGTTAAACTCAAAGGCGGCGACCTGATGGTTAAATATACGGATGAGACAGTAACCATGACCGGCAAGCCGGAAATAATTTTTAAAGGGATAGTGGAGATATAACTATAGAAAATGTCTCCGTGCTACTACATTGACTATTAAAGTTTTAAAACTGTGGCATTAAAACCCGGCATGGCAGTGAAAATTTTCTGCTATGCCGGGTTTTGTTTTTAGCAAAAAGATTTATATAGAGACTAAACAGTGGCAGAACAGCCGTCTGTCAAAAGTGGCTTAGCAAATTGTCCGAAAAATTGTTGACTTCACGGACGTTCTTCGTGTAACACAGCCAAACAGAACTTGTGCAATGGGCACGCC
Source organism: Syntrophomonas sp. (assembly GCA_039679805.1). GTDB lineage: Bacteria > Bacillota > Syntrophomonadia > Syntrophomonadales > Syntrophomonadaceae > JBDKUD01. The sequence goes on from JBDKUD010000013.1 coordinate 6,158, forward strand.
GAGAAAAACAATAGGTATTTTGGATTAAATTGATATAATGGGAATATAATGACGAGGCTTGAAAATGATAACCGGCGGGAACTTTACAAAGCATTTAGGTTAAACGAGCGGCAGCGAAGTCTAATTACCCTGAAATATTTTAGGAGCTTTAATAACCGGCAGATTTTTGGACTGACCGGGATCAACGAAGGCACGGTGTCCACTCTCTGTACGAGGACAATAGAAAAAATAAGATGTTTCCCTAAGCTACATCATGAGATCATATGTATTAATGCACATAAAACCAAAGAGAAATGGGAGAGCGGGATATGTACGACAGGCCTAGATTCAAGCCGCATTTTAAAGTACAAATAATAGAAGATGACAACGCTGTTTTCCTGCTGTCGGAAGAAGGCTATTACGCCCTGCAGGGCAGGCTCTACTGTTTACTGGCGCCCTATCTGGACGGACGATACAGCGTTGATGACATTATCGAACTCCTGGCCGGCAAGGCCTCTATAGCGGAGATCTATTATGCCCTGGAACTTATGGACAATAAGGATTATATCACTGAAGCCCGGGATGATTTCCCTGCTGAACAGCTGGCCTTCTGGTCGGCGCTGGGGGTAGAAGCCGGGGCAGTCACGGAAAAATTGAAAAAGAACCGGGTTACTGTACTGGCACTGGGTTCGGATTCAACTCTTCCTCTGCAATCCATGCTGCAGGAAATGCAGGTTGGAATCGTTGCCGAAGCGGAGCTTACCCTGGTGCTGGTGGACGACTACCTGCAGCCGGAACTGGCAAAACTCAATCAGCAATTTTTACAGGAAAACAAATCCTGGGTGCTGGCCAAAGCCAGCGGCACCGTTCCCTGGCTGGGCCCCCTCTTTATTCCGGGTGATACGGCCTGCTGGGAGTGCTTGGCCCAGCGTCTAAAAAACAACCGCAATGTGGAAGAATATGTTCGCCAAAAACAGGGGCTGGTCTCTCCGGTAAATGTCTCATCGGCTGCCTTGCCGACAACCCGGCAAATGGTATGGAACATGCTGGCCATAGAAACAATTAGATACTTGCTCACCGGTCAGTGCCTTTTTTCCCAAGGACATATGATTACTCTGGATACCCGGACTATGAAAACGTCAACCCATACCCTGACCAAAAGGCCCCAATGTTCGGCCTGCGGGCAGTCGGCTGCTATACATAAAGTCCCGCCGCCCCCCCGGATACAATCTTGCCGGAAAACCTTTATCCTTGACGGAGGGCATCGCTATATTACCCCGGAAGCAACCCTGCAAAAGTTTGGGCACCATGTCTCCCCCATTACCGGGGTAGTAAAATATCTTAACAATGCAGCTGAGGCTGACCCTTTCTTAAAGGTTTATCATTCCGGACACAATTTTGCCGTTAACTATGGGAACCTGGCTTATTTGCGCAATGGCCTGCGTTCCTAGAGCGCTGGCAAAGGAATGACTGATATACAGGCCCAAGCCGGAGCGCTCTGTGAAGCCGTGGAACGATACTGCGGGGTATATCGGGGCGAGGAAGCCAGAATCAGAGCTACCTACCGTCAATTAGGGGAACAGGCCATTCATCCCAACCAAATCATGAATTTCAGCCAGGCTCAGTACCTTAACCGGAAGGCGTCAAATCTCGAGGCTGATAAATTTAACCTGGTGCCCGAGCCTTTTGATGAAGATCAGGAAATGGACTGGACGCCGGTATGGTCGTTAACCCGGGAAAAATTCCTCTACCTGCCCACCGCTTTTTGTTATTTTAGCCATCCCGAGAATAAAACGGTTTTTGCCTGCTCCAACGGCAATGCCTCCGGCAATATCCTGGAAGAAGCCATCTTGCAGGGCTTTTTTGAATTGGTTGAGCGAGACAGTGTAGCCTTGTGGTGGTACAACCGTCTAAACCTGCCGGGCGTGGACCTGGACAGCTTCAAAGAGCCTTATATCCATGAAATGCATAATTATTATAAGCAGCACAACCGGGAAATCTGGGTTCTGGACATAAAGAGCGATCTGGGCATCCCTGCCTTTGCCGCCTTATCGCGCAATACTGCCAGTACCAGGGAAGCAATCATGATGGGCTTCGGCGCCCATATTGACCCCCGGGTGGCTCTTACCCGGGCTTTAACCGAACTCAATCAGATGATGCCGTTCGTCTTAAACCTGGAAAGCGGCAGGTTTGCTGAAATGAAACTTGAGGATAGTGCCACCCTTAACTGGCTCAATGAGGCTACAGTTGCCAATCAGCCCTACCTGCTGCCGCACCCGGATAAAATTCGGGGGCAAGCCGATTACGTTGATTGGTCCAGTGACGATTTCTTAACCGATATAGAAACCTGCCGCAAAATTGTTGAGGATAGAGGAATGGAGATGCTGATCCTGGAGCAAACCCGGCCGGATATCGGTATGCCGGTGGTTAAGGTTATGGTGCCCGGCTTAAGGCACTTCTGGAAACGCCTGGCGCCCGGTCGCCTTTATGATGTACCGGTTGAAATGGGCTGGCTTTCCGCACCCAAGCCGGAATCCGAGATGAATCTTATCGGAGTGTTTTTCTAATACGAATGACTGTGGTTAGTCTGGGGTATTTAAAATCACCGGCGCGTTTATGCCTTTACAGGCATATAAAAATAAAAAAACAGGGGGAATGAATTATGGAAAAACAAAACGAACAGGCCAAAAAGATGGGAAAGATTATTTCGCAATGCTGGGTTGACGAGGCCTTCAAGCAGCAATTCATGGCTGACCCGGCGACAATTATGAAGGAAGCCGGGCTGGAGGTGCCCGAGGGGGTGGAATTTAAAGTGGTGGAGAATAGCGATAAGGTAAACTATATACTGCTGCCAGCCAAACCCAGTGAATTAACCGATGAACAGTTGAATGGGGTTTCCGGCGGTGTTGATTATAGCTTCTCCTATTTGTGCGTTTTGGGTTGCAGTTAAAAAAACAGGAGGAATGGACGATAAATAATCCAAACGAACAGGCCAAAAAGATGGGAAAGATTATTTCGCGATGCTGGGCTGACGAGGCCTTCAAGCAGCAATTCATGGCTGACCCGGCGACAATTCTGAAGGAAGCCGGGCTGGAAGTGCCCGAGGGTGCGAAATTTAAGGTAGTGGAAAATACTGATAAGGTAAACTATATCCTGCTGCCAGCCAAACCCAGTGAATTAACCGATGAGCAGTTGGATGGGGTTTCTGGCGGCCTCTGCGGTGGTAAGTGCCATGCTGATTGTGCCACTACTTGTGCTGCGTGCTGTGGTAGATTATGCGGATTATGCGGAAATTAAGGTAGTGAAAAATAATGATAAGGTAAACTATATACTGCTACCAGCCAAACCCAGTGAATTAACCGTAGAGTTTTTAAGAATGACCAATGACCAACCCAGCCGCAAAAGAAAGGGACTTATACCATGTGCCTTAATAACCAGAATTACCTTCTATCCTTCCGATCGGATTTGCTGATAAGCGAGGGACCGGGGGGAACCATTTATCTTCAAAGCCATAATCAAAGCTGCCAACTTAAAGGACTTTCCGGGGGAATGCGAAAAGTAATCGAATTTCTCTCTGCCAACCAAGCAAGTGAAGAAGAATTAAGTGAGATTATCCTGCAGGAGGAAGGGCCCCAGGAATTAGCTCGATTATATTATTATGTGCAAAAACTTGTTAATCTGGGGCTTGTTTGTTATTCGGTGCCTAACGGGCCGTATATTGTGGCAACGTATATCCCATACTCCACCGGCAATCCCTTTCTAGACATCGCACTTGATATGAACAGCAGGTACTTACTTTCGCGTTTTGCTTATAGCCGAAGGGAAGGCCGGCAATTGATACTGGAATCACCGCTGGCCAATGCCGGTATCCTCCTGGCCCACTGGCAGGCTTCGGCAATAATCAACCTGCTGGCCGGGGCTTGCAGTCCGGAAGAGATACTTCATCAGTTGCCCGGGCTTACCGAACCTGCGTTGCAACAGTTTTTGCTGCTATTACGGCATGCAGGCATGTTGGAAGTAGTGGATGCAGACAGCAGCATCCCGGAAGAATGTAATCATGCTCTGCAGCAGTGGGAATTTCATGATCTTCTTTTCCACGCCCACAGCCGCATGGGACGTTACAATCAACCTGCAGGAATCACTTATCGTTTCTTAAATAAAATCAAACCACTCCCGACCTCGAAAGAATCGATGTCTCTAGAATGCATCCGTCTTTACGTTCCTGATATGGAAAAACTCAAACAACAGGATTATCCTTTTTCCCTGGTATTGGAAGAACGAAAATCCATCCGGGAATATGCGGACAATCCCATAACCGTACAACAGTTGGGAGAATTCCTCTACCGCAGTGCCCGGGTAAAACAGTTTTACCAAGCCAACCCTCAGGCCGGTGCACTATATGACGCGAGCCGGCGCCCTTACCCCGGCGGAGGGGCCTGCTATGAGCTGGAAATCTATCTCTGCATTAATAAATGCCAGGACCTGGAGCCGGGTCTATATCACTATGCTCCGGACCGTCACGAACTGGAGAGATTATCCGGACCTACTGAACAAATTCAGGTCCTGCTAAAAGACGCCGCTTACTCTGCCGGGCTGAAAGATCTGCCTCCGGTTTCCATTCATATTACCGCCCGTTTCCAGCGGGTATCCTGGAAATACCAATCAATAGCCTACAGTATAATACTCAAGGATGTTGGCGTGCTCTATCAGACTATGTATCTGGTAGCTGCTGCCATGGACCTGGCGCCAAGTTCTATCGGCAGTGGACATACCGACTTGTTATGTCAGGCGGCCGGCTTGAACTACCTGGAAGAATCAGCTGTTGGCGAGTACATCCTGGGGAGCAAACGGGTTTAAATTATTGGAGATTAATTTGGATTAAGGGAAGACGAAACAATAATTTCTTGGGTAATGCTTTCAGCTATCTACTAAAAAGCCCAAGTATTTATAAAGTAAGGAGCAGAAGGTGATGAAACATTCCCGTGCTTATCTCCTGTGTACCAAATCTGTGTATCCATGGGGAATACGCATTCTGTTCTCTTTAGTGAGATCTTGGAAAGTATCGATATAGATGCAATAGGCCCGGCTTTCGAATATTCACCTTTATTCCCTGAAAGAGTGAATGTTGAATTCGTAACGGTTATTGACCAAAATACACTAAAAATGCGGGTGTGGGAACGGGGAAACGGCGAAACTCTGGCGGCCGGTACCAGTGCATGTGCTGGTGTTGTTGCAGCGGTACTCAATGGCTACTGTAATAAAGATCAGTATATATTGGTTAAACTCAAAGGAGGCGACCTGATGGTCAAATATACGGATGAGACAGTATTTATGACAGGCAAGCCGGAAATAATTTTTAAAGGAATAGTGGAGATAAAATAACGGTTATTTATTCTTTTCTGGTAAAACTAAGAATATTACCTGAAAGGAGTGTGGCCATGGAACAAATTAAATATGGCATAGAAAATTTTGGTAGATTGAAAATCGTGATGCTGCATAGTCCGGATGAATCCCTTCCCAAGATCACGGAAGAGAATCGGGAATTTTTCCTTTTTGATAAAGTGCCGAATGTCGACAAATACCTTGAAGAGCATCAGCAGTATTGCACCTTGCTTCAGAATCACGGCGTCAGCGTGCATATGCTATCTGATCATGTCCATAAAAATCGCGATTTACTTGAGCGATTACCAAATTTGGCTTATCTACATGATATTGCAGTTATTAGTTCACATGGAGCAATTGTATCCAAGATGTCCTCAAGGGGGCGTTGCCATGAGGAAATTGTCGTCCGGGAGGCATTAACCGATTTAGGCATTCCCACTCTCTATGAACCATATGAAGGAGAGGAGTTTGAAGGATGCCTTTTGCTTTCTTCCAAAACTGTATTTGTGGCAGATACAGAACGTCACAGTAAGTATTCAATCAATAAATTTATAGACTTTATTCTCCACTATTTCGATGAAGTCATCTATGCCAGGATACCTCAAGAGAGAAGGTTTATGCACCCCGACATGGTTCTTAACCGCATCACTGATCACCTTATGGTCTATTTCCCACCGGCATTTCTACAAACCCTTTTTATCACTAAAGATACAAGTGCCTCAATTGATATCAAGACATGGATGAATGAACGCCAAATAGATCTTATTCCCTTGTCCGACCAGGAACAGAGAAAATGGGGCAGCTCCTTTGTTCCCCTTGAACCTGGAGTAATTATCAATTATGACATATCGCTAGAATCTAATACCCTCAATCTCTTGGAGCGGGAAGGAGTAAAGTTTATCCACTTTCATCCTGAGGCGCTTTTGGCGGGCGGTGGTAGTCTACGATGTCTGACAATGAGGTTATGGCGCAACGGTTGTTAGATTCTTATATTCTTCTCCATAAGTAGCCATGTTATTACTTCGCATAATCTTGAAGTTGCAGGTTATATTGATTTTTATGGAATAAAACGTATTGATTCCCCATTATCAGCTGGTATAGCCTTGAAGTTTCTGCGCGACCAAAGTGAATTGAGTTTATTCAACAAGGATAATAATACCTGGGCACAGGTATCCAATATGATTTATATGCCAGCATCCCTGGCCAGACAACTGACCCCCGGTGTGAATGCAGTTTCAATTGGCGGTGAAGGTTACAATGAATGGCTGGTTGTGGCGCAGGATTGTATTGTAAGCTTTCAGTATCCGGAAAAAAGCAGGGTGATTGTATTTACCCCTGATGGAACAGCAATATACGATAGCATAACAGATAAGGGGGGTACACTTTTGCGCAAAATCCCGTATTTAAGCGTAACAGTATCACTTCATTGCCAAAACACACGTTGAGTGTGTGGTGAGGATATATCGGGGATAAAAAGTGAAATGCTATGAATGACAAAGATAATTAGAAGAATAGCTAAGTTTATTAAGGGAGGATTAAGATGGATAATAATGATATATTAATTAGATTAAGAGATGCGCTAGATATAAAAAATACAGATATGGTAGAGATGTTTAAACTCGGTGGCACTGAACTAACAGAAGAAGAAGTTAGGAAGATGCTCATTAAATCAAGGGAAGAGAATATAAAATGCAAGAACAGTACATTAGAGTCATTTCTAAATGGCTTTATTATTTTTAAAAGAGGCAAACAAGATCCAAAACCAGGGCAACCTGAAAGACCAGTACTATCTATTAAGGATAGTGAAAATCTAAATAACATCATGCTTAAGAAATTGAAAATAGCGCTATCACTATCAAGTGATGATATGATTGAAATATTAGAAGCAGCAGGAGCCATTGTAACCAAAGGAGAATTAAGCGCTCTATTTAGAAAGCAAGGGCATAAGCATTATAAAGAGTGTGATGATAAATACGCTATGAATTTCTTAAAAGGATTAGCTATAAAAGACAGGGGCTAGCTTCTATTCAAACATAACGAAATTACTCATATTTAGGATATATAGAAATTAGATATAACGAGAAAATCTTTAATGCGAGCGGGAGGACTTAGAACATGGATGGTCAAACAAGAAGCAATATTCATGCCGGAATTACAGTAGATATTGTTTTAAAAGAAGACCAAAGAACAGGGAAAAGAACGCGTGGTACCGTCAAAGATATTTTAACAAATTCCCAGAAGCATCCGAGAGGAATTAAGGTAAGACTTGCGGATGGGCAAATTGGAAGAGTTCAAGAGATTATAGAGTCAGTGTGAAACTAGAGTGAGGGTTGGTGCTTTTTCTTTCAAGTGCGTGGTAAGGATATATAAGAAATAAAAGACGGATAGTACTCCTGTTTCTGAATGATTATATATGTTCTCCCAGACGAAAAATCGGGGTAGGGTCGTGTGGGGAATATGAAATTAAAAAAGGAGAGGAACTATATGGACAATCTACTTAACAATTTCAGCGCCGAGGACATGGAGAAAATATTTAAAGCTACAATCATGGCAGCCGAGGGACATAAGAACCAAAAGTTAAAAGGATCGGGAATAGCATCTACATCACATCCTATGAGTGTAGGTATTATATTAGCAAGAATAGGGGCTTCCCCGGATATTATTATAGCAGGGCTACTTCACCATATACTTAGGGGAACTATTGTATCCACTTATGATATAAGAGAACAATTTGGCCAGAGAGTACTAGATATTATTAAGGAGTGTTCAGCTGGTTCTGAGGAATCTGATTGGGAAGACAGAAAAATCCGTAAAATAAGCGTTTTAAAAGAAGCTTCTCCAGAAGCTTGGCTAGTCACATGTGCTGACAAAGTACATAGCGCATCTTGCATGCTAATGGAATATGAAATACAGGGTGAAAATGTATGGAAGCATTATGAACGTGGTAGAGCGAAGCAGAAGTGGTATTATGAGAGCATTGTAGAAGCATTAGAAAATGGAAAAGAATACTACCCTCTTTTATACACACGTTTGCAAGACATAGTAAGAATGTTATTTTCTGACTAGTATATTGATTAAAAAATGTTCCCCCTTGACGGAAAATAGAGGTAAGGTTGTGTGAGGAAACATGAGAATGATTATGGGATGATCCAAATATAGAAAATTAATGGTACAATTTAGGTGTGCTTCTTTGAGGTACATCTTTTTTGTGATGCTGGTGAGCTTATACTGGTTGAAATTGCCGGTTTGATTGCTCTAATCCGAACTTGGCTGGTTTTTTATTTGTAGCAGGTTTATAAGAATTAAAAACGTTTCTATACATTAGGATTATTTCAAAAACTGATTAGTTCTTCCCATTTTATAGGCAAGCTTAATTATCCCTTGCTCTTCTGCAGTCATTTTCCGGGCATACATTTTTTCAAATTGCTGTAGAAGTTTATCGGTGTCTATCTCTCTCTTTCGGTGTTTTGGTCTTATGGTCATGTTGGATGGGTCGTAGGGCTTTGGCTGAATGGATGAATTATAGATTTTTTTAAATATTTCAGCAGTATAAAAAGCATCATGAAATGCATTGTGAAATGCATATGTTATTGGAATATTTAGTACTTCAACAGCGTGTTGAAGTCGCAGTAAGTTTTTTCGAGGAATATTTAAATGCATGGAAACATAGGGCTGCAGGTTGATAAACATTTTAGGTAAAAGCCCGTGATTTAACTGATGGTCTGCTACATTTTTGTATAGTCCTGTTATATCAGACATACCCCAGGTACAAAATACAGAATCGGTCCCATCAATAAACTCATTATATGCTTTATAAATCTCAGGAAATGGTTCTTCTATTTGGAGCCGCCCTGTGGTAATGCCGGTCAATTCTGTAACAAATGGATTTATTCTTGTATAGAAAGTTGGCATTACGTAACGGTTAAAAGTGCCTACGGTGTTAAATTCCAAATCTAATTTAATTGCTCCAATTTGAATAATTTCAAAGGGATAGTGAGGTCTTTTTATATCAAAGTTCTGTAAAGAAGAAACGTCTTGATTAAACTCTAAATCAAATATGATGAAATGCATTAAGAACTCCTTTAACCACCTGATTCCTCATCCGGCATTGCTAGAAATGCTTACCCTGCAGGCATTAAGGTTACTGCGTACTGAAAAGATGAAGCAGCGATAGTTGAAGTGGCAGAGACTAATGATTACAAAGAATTTTAGTCGATACATGCATCGACTACTGTAGCTACATAATCATCAAGCCCTGACTTTGCTAATACTGTAATATGGTGCTCTTTATTGCTTGAAATTACAGCACTATAGGCTTCTAAACCATCTTCTTGCTCTTCTCTACTTATAGTTATCATATTTCTATTTGCGACTTTGAAGTCCTCAAGTATTCCTACCACTCGATTTTCTACCTCTCCCGTTGGACATTCAAGAACTTTAATTCTTTCAATTGCTTTTTCTAGGTTGCCCGTTTTTTTCCTCCTTATTTCTATCCCATCATCTTTTGGTATTATTTGAATCATAGGTATGTCTTATACCTCTCCGTTTTTATGTCCCGGAGACTAGGAAAGGTTATAGGGTTTTCGATGGTTATGTTCGCATTCGCTTGATTATTTTACCTGACAAAAAGTGGCCGATTACAAAACGATTCACCCGGGCAAAATATACATGGACTTTTTGGGAGGTGACGGCTTAATGAAAAAAGCGCAAAACGCGGCCAAAAAAAAGATGCCAGACCCGAGTGTGCTGGAAGGCATCCCTACGAGAGATCCCCATGAGGAATTTGCCAAGAAGGATGCTGACTTCAAAAAGCGCAGAGGAACTCCAAAATAGGCCATTTAGAACGGGGGCTAATACGGCCCTCGTTGTTTATATGTCTGGAAAATCAGCTAATAGAAACGTGTTAGACAGGAAAAGAAATGCAGGACAGCACGTTGCTATCGTTTACTAGTAACTAATTTCTTTATTGCCATCACAATTAATAAAACTACAGGTAAAATATATTGAACGGGCAGCGCAATATACTGCCATTGGTATTCGCGAAAATTTAAAAAGAATATTCTATTGTAACCAATATAATAATTAAGTACGCCGATTAATAATACTAATATTAAAACTAAATAGGGATTATTCTTTTTAATACCTACCGTTTGTTTAAAAGCCAGCAAAGCGCAATAAGCCAATGCACCGGCTCGCACCAGGATACTCCAATACCAAAGTGCAACCATAAAGGATTCGAACCTGTGCAGGTATTGGGTAATTTGGATTGATCTCACCAGATCCATGCTGGGGATACGCATTATAGAAATTAGATACGGCCCCATTACCATTAGCTCGGCAATAAAATAAAAAACAAAGAAAGAACCGCCGATGGCCAAGCCAGCTGCCGCGGAACGAAAGGCCCTGGTTTGATTGGCGACCATGGGCAATATCATGGCCATAACTATTTGAATAACGCCTGTAAAAGTATCAGCGTTAAGACTGGCAATACTTGTTTTTACCACACCGGTACTAAATAAAGGCAATACCTTGTTAAAATCAAACTCCGGCAATGAGGCCAACATAATCAAAGTGAAGAAAATAAATGCCAAAGAAAGGGCAATCGTGCTTATCCTTCCAATGACCTCAGGGCCTTGCCAAATCAGATAACAAATTACTATCAGATGCATTATTGTTACCACTAAAAAAGGTGTTTCCGGAAGTAAGAAATCAGTAAGATGCTGGATATAAGCTGATACGGTAAGCGCAGCAGCAGCTAAGAAATACAGGAATATTATGAATCCCAACAATTTACCCAGGATCACGCCAAACAGGTCCTGGCTGTATTCGACTATAGTTTTACCCGGAAAGTTTCGGCCGAGCAGAACAACCATAAAAATAAAAGGTATGGTCGTCAATACACTGATAGCTCCGCTGAGCCACATGTCATGACCGACCAGCCGCGCTAAAAAGCCGCTGGCAAAATTGATGGCAGTAGGCCAGGCCAGGCAAACCACTATTGCTTTAAACTGTTTATTATTTATAGTAACTTTCTCGCTGTTCATTTTGACTACATCCTTATTTTTGTTCTAAAATTTTACGTGAGCTGGGTTCTATTGGCCTGGCCAAAACTGATAAACTGGGTATATTCGCTTTGACGTCTATGCTAAAGACCGCTTCAGAAAAAGCCTCCGGCCAGTTTTTTGATAATTGCTGCCATTCTGCCTCATTCTGACGGTGCAGTACCTCATTAAAGCCAAGGAAATCTACTCCGAGGTTCTGCGCTGTTGTTAAAGTTGTTTGGATATCATTTCGGATTGCTGATTCTAATGCCCCCTCTAATGCTTTAATTGCTTTTTGATCAGTAAAATCAGTAGCACATCCCTGTTCAACTAAATTGCCGGTAGATTTTACCTTGATCTGATAATAGGGTATCCCGTTTTCGACGCTGCTTTGAAATGATGTTTTCCCGGTTTTGATCTCCAGTGTGATGGGACGACCGTCCAATGGACAATTGACAACCATTATAGACCCTTTTATTTCACTTTTAGTCCATAAAAGCCCTTTGGTTTCTTTTTCGTCTAACCAACCTGCCAATTTGCTGTTATGGAAAACAGCCGCTCCGTTTAACTCCAAGACAGGACTTCCTTTCGCCTGGCTAAGCCGAATTCTAGAAGCAACCGGATTTGCGTTAGGTTCAAGATAGTCCGCCAGAAAGTTTTTTAGCATTATGCGATAGCCTTTACCCGATAAACTCCTATTCTCAATTATCTTTTCCAAATCAGTTGCAGGGTCTTTTTCCATCATTGGCACTATCTCAACTAACTTTCCTGCTTCTCCCGGGGTAACCGCGATCAATGTCCGCAAACGGTTTTCGGGATTACGGGCAAAAAAGTCAAGCACATCATGAATATCACTCCTGGCTAAATCTTCGCCGATAATAATCACTTTAATATGGGCCCAAAATATACGCCGCGGAGAATTTGTAGACATATTACGTATTGCTTCAAAAATTGACTTGCCGGTAGCAGAAATTACCCAGAAGGGCTTTTCTTTTTGGGTTCCGCTGCCACTCCCGGATGGTGTTTTACTGTAAGTATCAGGCTTTGCAATCTGGGCGGTGACTTTATATTCGCTGTCAGCTTTGTCTAAAGCAACGCTCAAAACAAAACCTAATTGATTAATTTCGTTAGCGTCCCAGCAACCGGGCAGGGTGGGAAGCAAAAGCAGGATCAGCAATAAAACTATACGTTTTCGCATCTAGCTCCTCCTATATATTAAACGCCTGAACAGCCTTTATGTGCCCCTTATTCCTGAAAAACGTTCTATGACGGGTTCGGTACATTTCCAACTCTTGGTACCTTTTTCCCGGTAATGTTACCCGGAAGATGAAACATACCCTGCCATGGAGCCCGAACTACGGTATCTTTTAATTGATCTTCATCCGGTGAGGTGAAAGGGTCCAAAAAGTTTACCCCAAATGAACGCAGGCCGCTTAAATGAATAAGTATAATTGTTAATCCTGCCAGAATACCTGGCAAACCAAGAACGGATGCTATGAGCATTAGCGGAAAACGTATTAAACGTCCCGCAGCAGCTGCGTTATAGGCTGGAATTGCATAAGAACTAATACCGGTAAGGGCAACAACTATTACCATTGCTTGTGAAACTATTCCAGCCTGCACGGCGGCTTGACCGATAACTAAACCACCCACGATACTTACGGCTTGACCAGCTTGTTTAGGCAATCGGAGACCTGCCTCCCTAAGAATTTCGAAGGTAGCTTCCATAAGAAATGCTTCCCCGATACTGGGAAAAGGAATACCTTCACGGGAAGCAGCAATAGATAAAGCCAGAGGAGTAGGGATCATTTCCTGGTGAAAGCTTGTTAATGCGATATAAAGGGCAGGAAGAATAATAGAAATAAAATAAGCAGCAACCCTGACAATTCTTGTTAATGATGCAACATAGAAACGCTCGTAATAGTCTTCCGGGGATTGGATAAACTGCAGAAAAACAGTAGGAACTATTAGCACAAAAGGAGTATTATCAACTACTATCGCAATCCGGCCTTCCAATATGGCTGCCGATACTTTGTCGGGACGCTCGCTATGATCAATCTGCGGAAACGGTGACCGCGGATTGTCTTCTATGAGCTCTTCAATATAACCGCTCTCCAATATACCATCAATTTTAATTTTTAACAGCCGCTCTTTTAATTCGTTTACTATTGCTTCGCGGGCTGTTCCGTTAATGTAAAGCAATAGTACTGTTGTTTTAGTTTGTTTACCTATATTAAACTCATCTATCCGCAAGTCAGGGCTTTTGATGCGCCGCCTAATTAATGCAGTGTTCGTATCAATTGACTCGGTAAAACCATCTCTTGGACCCCTTACCACATTTTCTGACATCGGTTCGGAGACTGAGCGTTCCTTCCAACCCTGGCTTCCGATAATCAGGGCACTGTCTATCCCGTCCATGAAAAAAATGGTGTTACCTGTTATCAATTCGGCAATAATGTTACCAACATTAGCTTCTTCTTTAACAAAAATATTAGGAATACCGCGCTGATTGATTTGTTTGAAAAGCTGCCTGTTATTGCTGATATTTGCGAAATGCACATCTTGCGTTAAAGCAGCAAGAACTTGCTCGTTAATTAGTTCCCTCTCCGATAATCCTTTAATTGTAATAATTGCTGCTTTAACTTCCAGCGAAGAAAAAGTAAATTTTCTGACTATAATATCACTGGCATAACCCATTATGTGATTAACCATTTTAAGGTTAGTATCCAGATCATTCGTTAAGAGTTGATTTAGATTCTCAGGTTGTGAAAGCTCTTGCCCAGAATGTTGTTTATTTTCCCGGCGATTGGTTCTTCGAATAAACATGTGCTAAAACCCCTCTTTGTTTGGGATAAACTCTCTAATTAGCATGTTCATTGTCTTACAAATTATTCTAGTTAGATTTATGGATGTAAACAGAAAAATAAATAACCAAGATTTTATACATGGTATAAAGCCAATCTGCAGGTTAAAATGAGGATATTAATATAAATACATATATATCAATGCGTATTGTGAAATTGTTAAAAATAGCATTTGAATTTTGTATGTGACAAACATCACATTTGAGGAGGCAAATAAACTTTGAAGTTTTGTTGGAGTACATTAATGGTAAAAAACATGGACGAGTCATTAAAATTTTATCAGGATATTGTTGGGTTAGAAGTTGATAGAAAATTTAATACCGGTCTGGGAGTTGAGATTGCATTTTTAGGAGACGGTGAAACAAAGATTGAGCTTATATGTAATGATACTAATAAGAATATAAATGTTGGCAAAGATATCTCCTGGGGATTTGAGGTTAAATCAGTTGATGAAATGATAAAAAAAGTAAAACAAAAAGGTTTAGATATTCATAGCGGGCCATTTGAGCCTAATCCGCATATTAAGTTTTTTTATGTAATGGATCCAAACGGTTTAAAAATTCAGTTCGTAGAAAATATTTAGAATATTTTCTCCAAGCGATGGAAGGCAAAGAAGCAAAAGTAGGGAACCGTAGAATGCGGGTTATATAAGGGAGAATTATTTTGGTTGAAACAACTGAAAAAAATGGGACTCCGAGAATCTCTAATAGATTTTCGGAGTCCCATATGTCTTAACTTTGAAACGGTTACCATTGCCTTCCTGGGTCATCTGCCATAGAATTAATGGTTCCACTGGGATAAAAAACATTATAGTGGTCCATCACAGGGTTAGGATCACCACTTGTGGGATGACTAAATACCATTTCGATCTTAAACTCTGTGCCTGCGGTATACCCGATGATTTCTTGATTATTGGTCTTGGAATACCACGCCGGGGTTCCTAAAACCTCTTTCACTTTGGCTAATGATAGGGCCTTAAGCCGACTATCGAAAGACCTGACTTCAAATATTTGAAGCCCCTTGTTCCATCCAAAAGCTACATCCTTTTTTGAATAGGTTGAATAGGTTCCTTTAGTAGCTGCAACCCAGGCAGTATTATCTGCTTTCCCCCATTTGGTTTCAATATTGCCAAAATTGCCAGTTTTCACTGGGAATTCGCAATTAATAACTTTTCCCTGTTTGGCCAATTGCATCATATTTAACAGCATAACTGCTGCGGAGTCGGAGTTATTTATATTAATTGCCTGCAGGGGATGATTTTTTAATATTTTTTCCACTTCTTCATACCCTGTCGGGAATGCATAGTTATAACGTGCAGGAAGCGCAAAAACATAACTGCCGTTACTGCCAAGTTTGCTTGGTCCTATCGGTGCCGCACCTATATGAAACTTTCCCTGCTGAAGTGACTTCCATTGATCAAGAGTAAATATCATGATAGGAATATCCTGTCGTGGTTTTTTAGAACTCCATTGAGGATGTCTAATTGAAATCACCGGACCGGTTTCAGATATCTTACCGGATGCTGCATCATTACCATCCCATCTTCCGGTGATAATAGAGTAACCTTGCCAGCTTACCGGTAATGTAAAGTTAAAACCATGTTGAGTATTCTTGTACACAATTAAATTTGAGTTAGAAGTATTAGTTTTAGCCTTGCTATTTTGCTGATTGCCTGTTGCAGGTGCTCCTTGATTTTTACTGCTGCTTGTCGGGTTGAGAGGGTTGCTTAGGCTGGAACATCCGGCAACAAGTGTCAATGCTAGAGCTACAATACCCCATTTTATGGTTGTTTTTTTAAATGTTGAGATCATAACAATCCTCCTCATATTAAACTTATTAACAAAACCAAACGTCCCCGGAGCCCAATGAGGTTCAGAGAGCAATTGCAAAAGACTAATAATGGTCTGTCCGTATCTCCGATGGTCTTCTGGTTTTTCATGATCAGCCATTCTGCATCTGATATTTTACAATCAATATTGCTCACTAATAAATACCCCTCCTTACAGCTGTAATCTAGTTACAAACTACAGTTGTAAGGAGATAGTGTCAAAGAGTAAATCTTACCAATTAGTATGGATTATTTTGTCAAACAGGTTGCTATGTATTTACAGAGCGTTAAAAAAATAATATACTAGGTTAGTAATTTAGTAAATTACTAACCTAGTAGACATAATAGTATTTAGGAGGTAAGAGTATGAAAATACCGACTAGTTTGAAACATAAACCGGTTATCGTTTCTGAAAACTATGAAAATGTTGATGGCAGATATGCCTATAATTCGGATGCCAAAGGACTTTCATTAGGATTGGCCCAATGGAATGATCGTGGTAAGGTAGACATTTCGGCTAAAGTATGGAGATACACTGGAGAAAAGTGGTCAAGGCAATCAGAGGAATTACCGCTTCACCGTGTGCTTGATCTGGCAATTTTGGTTTGTAGAGCAAAACTTCATTTTAGAGAAGCTTACCGGTATGAGAAATTATATGATGAAACAAAGCCGATTATTGATAGAGTCGGATTACAGGGTGATGCCATGACAGTAGCAGTATGTACTGACAATGAAAAAATTGATGAGGATATTAAGCTATTCAATCAAGTTCTCAGTGATGATGATGAGCTTATTAGTGAACGATTACATACCTTATCGAGAATATTGAAGGAGATGGGGTATTAAAATGGACAAGAAGACACGCAAGGAGCTGCGGGAGGAATATAAACAGCTTAAGACTTATATGGGAGTAATCCAAATAACAAACAATGCCAGCGGCAAAATTTACGTAGCCGCGTTTCCCAACCTGAAAAACAAATGGTTCACCATACAAGGTCAGCTGGTCATGGGTATGCATGCAAATTCCCAACTGCAAAAAGACTGGAAGGAGTTGGGGCCCGAAGCCTTCACCTACGAGGTGCTGGAGGAAAAGGAAACCGATGAAGTTACCGACATGCGCTGGGAGCTTAAGCAGATAATAAAGCCGTGGCTGGAGAAATTGCAGCCCTATGGAGATAGAGGATATAATAAGCTACCAAGGAAATGATACAGCGAAAGGAAGGGATAAGGGTGAAAGTTTCAGACCATGTGCACGCCTTAAGAATTCCATTTAAAATTACTACGCCAATAGGAACTCTAGATCGTTTTGTTTACGCCTTTATTGTCTGCGGACCGGAAATATATTTGATTGATACAGGGGTTGTATCTTCCCAACAACTGATTTTTGAGTATATTAGGCAAATCGGAAGAAAACCTGAAGAAATTTCTACTATAATTTTAACGCACTCCCACCCCGACCATATTGGGTCCGCTAAGAGCATTAAAGAATTAACAGGATGCAAGGTTTTGGCTCATCGTGGAGAAAAGGATTGGATTGAGGACGTAGATAAACAGTTTGCCGAACGACCAGTCCCGGGGTTTTATTCACTAGTAGGCGGATCAATAACAGTCGATAGAACATTAGAAGAAGGAGATAATATTGACTTAGGTGATAACCTTAAGCTGAAAGTGCTACATACACCCGGTCATTCAAAAGGATCGATTTCCCTTTATATAGAACCAGATCATGCGTTGGTGGCTGGAGATGTAATCCCGGTTCCTGGTGATATGCCTATTTACGATGACCCATTGGTTTTAATCGAATCCGTCAACAAGTTAAAGGCTTTAAATAGAGTGAGTGTATTATTATCTTCTTGGGATGAACCAAGAACCGGTACTTTAATGGCCCAGGTGATGGAGGATGGGGTTAATTATATAAATCGTTTACATAATGCCGTTATCGAAGTTACAAAGACAAACCCATCAATAGAAGTAGTTGATCTGTGCAAACGTGTTTTGAAAACGCTTAATTTACCACCGTATATGGAAAATCCCCTGGTGGCAAGATCTTTTGCTTCTAGTCTACGATACCGAAATGTCCTCAGTTAGAATATTTTAAGTCCAGAAGTTGCCACTGCGGTTAGTTAATAAGAGTTGAGGGGACTGTTCTTTTACACATTTATTTTCACGTTGATGCTAAGGAATTATGTGTTAGGACCGTCCCTTTTACACTCATATGATCACTTATTAAGTATCCAAGAAGTATCTTTCCGGTAGGCCTGCCTTAATATTAGACAAAGTTTATCTCGTTATTTCCCCTCCGTGCTATAAAGCCAGTTTCACCCGTATTGATAACTTCTACCTGATCGTATAACTGAATGTCTCCTCTAGGTCCTTCTTCTCCAGTGGGACTGGGGATATGCCAGCGAAGAACTATGATTGCCGTTCCTGCGGTAAGAGGTATAGTTGGCAATGACAGATTGTTTAAGTCCGGTATTAGTTGGTCATCTCCGATGAGCAAATGGGTTCGCCGGTATCCCTGCTCTGCCAATCTTAAACGTCGGTATGCCAGTCTGGCCATTTCAGCTACAAAGGGATCGGGGTCATTAAAGTGCTGCTTAAGGGCCTTTTTAACTTTACCGTTAACATCCCGTGCTATTCTTCCCAGGCTTAATATTGCATAAAAGCGTACGTCAGGGCAGCGGTGGTTTATAAGTTCCAGAAGAGGAGATAGAGCATTCAACCCGAGAGCATACCATTGGAAGGTGCCAAGGTAATAGATACCAAAACGCTGTGGTTCAAATATCAAGCAATCTGCACCGGGAGTATTTTCCCAGGTCTCTTTCAGTTGAGCGGCATTGGGATTTACGGGCAGAACCATTAATTCACTATAAGCTTTTATCAAATTTGGATTTGTTATCTGATTATTCTTAGCCAGTCGGCTGACCGTAGTATTAAATTGTTTGGCAAGGCAAAACAATGTATCCCCGGGTAGTACGACGTAAAAAGGACTTCCGCCAGACTTGGGCAAAACCAATCCCGGTACAGGGATTATCAGGGCTTCACCATCGAAAATTAAATCTTCGTTACAGATCACATTGGCATCCATAATAGCAGCTACGCTGGTATTAAAACGTTGGGCAATTTTACTTAGGGTATCACCTGGTTTCACAATATATAACATATAATTCCTCCTCACTGCTTTATCATATTCGTTCCTGATGACAGATGTGAAAAAACGACATAAGGCTAGAAGTCTTGCAATAGAGATGTTAAAAATTTTGCTCCATACCATTTTCGACAGTATATGCGCATTCAATCAGTTATTGTTGTTATGAAGGGGTAGAAGACATTAGGAGGCAATTTGGGTGAAGGATGAAGACAAGACCAAAGAGCAACTCATAGCTGAGCTGATTGAACTTCGGCAAAATAATATTGCACAATCATTCAGCCGGTGGTTTTCAACTGGCAGGCCTGAATTGTTCGTTTTAAATAAGACTGGGCAACAAGCGGGTAATTATCACATAAAATACAAATTCTCAGACCTGGTTGACATACCGTTTCTTCAGAAATTACTGAATTCTTTTTATGAAGCTACCGGGATACCCCATGGACTCCAAGATGAAAATAATAATATACTGAGCGGGATAGGCTGGCAGGATATTTGCACCAATTTTCATCGGGTTTGTCCACATACTGAATGCAGGTGTAAACAAAGTGATAGCTATATTGCTGCTCATTTGCATGATGGGCCTTTTGTCGGATATAAATGTATGAACGGACTTATGGATTTTGGAACCCCAATCATTGTAGAAGGTCAACATCTTGCATCTATCTTTCTAGGACAGTTCCTGCACGAACCGCCTGATGAAGACTATTTTCGCCGCCAGGCACAAGAATATGGATTTGACGAAGCAGCCTATATGGAGGCTCTTCGCCGGGTACCAATTATCCCCGAAGAACAAGTAAACTCTATTATGAGATTTTACTCACAGCTAGGGCAATTTTTAGCAACTATGGGACTGGAGCGAAAACGTCAACTGGAGGCAGCAGATCAGGCATTAAGGGAACGCGATGAACGACTGAGCCTGGTTGGTGAGACGTGCAATGATGGCTTTTGGGATTGGAATATTGCAGCAGATGATCTTTATTTCATCCCGCGTTGGGCCAAGATGCTTGGATACTCAAAGGAGGAGCTTGAGCCACATCTCCAAACATGGCAAAAACTTATTCACCCTGACGATATTTCGGCTACAATGAAAGCCTTTTCTGACCATTTGCATGGACAAACAGAAAAATTTCAAGCTGAGTACCGAATGTTGACCAAATCTGGTGATTGGAAATGGGTAATGTCTCGCGGACAGGTGGTGGACAGGACTAAAGAAGGCCAGCCAGCGAGTATGGTGGGCATAAATATTGACCTCACCGCCCGCAAACAGGTTGAAGCTGCCTTGGTTCAATCGGAAAAGAAGTTCTCCAAAGCCTTTCATTGTAATCCTGATCTAATGGCAATCAGCACTTTAGCAGAGGGTCGTTATGTTGAAGTAAATAATGCCTTTTTAGAAATTACCGGTTTTAGCCGGCAGGAGGCCATTGGGCATACTGCTCAAGAATTAGGCATCTGGGCTGTTCCGGAAGAGCGAGATAATTTATTAAAACTAATCCAGGAACAAGGAAATATTCAAGGCTTTGAACTAGATATGCGGTTGAAATCGGGCGAAATTCGAAAGCTTTGTCTTTCGGGGGAGATAATAGACATAGATGGCGAAAGACATTTGCTCAATTCTTCCCGAGACATAACCAATCGCAAACGAATGGAAGAGGCATTGCGTTTATCGCAGGAATGCTTCTATAAAGCATTTAATGTGAGTCCAATCATTATGACTATTACCACATTGGAGGAGGGAAGAATCGTTAAGGTAAATGATGCCTTTTGCAGTATTACGGGCCATAGACAGGATGATGTTATTGGTCGAAAATTGGTTGATATAGGATTCCCGGCGGATTGTGCAGATCATTATCTGGTAAAACAGATGCTTATGGCAAATCAGCCCGTTAAGAACATGGAAATTGGTTTTTGCAAATATACAGGAAAGCAAGGGCTGGGATTGTACTCTGCAGAGCTTTTTGATAAGAACGGTGAACCATGCATACTTAGCGTTATCATAGATATAACTGAATTAAGACAAATGGAAGCTGAAATGGCCCGCCTGGATCAGCTCAATCTGGTAGGGGAAATGGCAGCTAGCATTGGCCATGAAATCAGGAACCCGATGACATCTGTCCGTGGATTTTTGCAAATATTTAAAACCCGATATATTGAAGATGAAGATTATTTGAATCTAATGATCGAAGAACTTGATAGAGCAAATTTAATAATTTCTGAGTTCCTTTCTCTAGCCAAAAACAAGGTGGTGGAACTTCAACCAGAAAGTCTTAATGAAATAATTATAAAATTATTACCGCTGATTCAAGCCCAAGCGCAGAGTCGAGATCAGTATGTAAAGCTAGAACAGGATGACCTGCCTAACCTGTTTCTGGATAAGAAGGAAATCCGTCAGCTAATACTTAATCTGGTAAATAACGGGCTGGAATCAATGTCTGCGCATGGAGACGTGATCATAAAAACATTTATGGAAGAGGAGACAGTAGTATTAGCGATAAAAGATCAAGGTCATGGGATAGACCACGAATTACTGAAAAAACTGGGCACGCCCTTTTTTACCACTAAAGAGCAGGGAACGGGCCTAGGCCTGGCTGTTTGCTACCGGATAGCCAACCGGCATAATGCTAAAATAGACATAGAGACCAGTTCAACCGGTACCACTTTTTACGTTAGGTTCCCAAGTCTAATAAATTGCTACTGTGGTTAGGCGAGTTACAAATAACTAATGTTTCACATCTGTTTGGAGCATCTTTACCAGCAATTTTGCCAGGACCGCTCTATCTTTATCATCTCCAACCTTCCATAATTCCTGAAGCAGCCTTTGTTCTCTATTTTCGGGGTCAATTCCTGCAGACAACATTGTTCCTATTTTCAATGCTATCTTATCAATAGTTTTTTCAGACATACCGACCATTTCTGCCAGAGATACTGTTTTGGCAAGAGTGCCTTTCCATTTTTCCCAATGACTAAAAGTGTCAGATTGATTAAATTCCATCGAATCACCCTCTAGTTTTTGTTTGTTATTATTCCTAAAATAAATAGAAATATGCTTTTACTTATTTGTTATTATCAGCGTCGTTAATATCTTCAGAACTTTTTGCTGGCTCCACAGTTTCAGCACTATCTACGGTTCTATGATTTCCACTAAAACATTATCCTCAGCAACACTGCAAACTTCATCTTTAGTTAACAATGTTAAACATTCCGAAACTTTTTTATTAATTATGCCAGCACTAAATAAAATTAATGCTATGCCGCCATAGACAGCGATTGTATCAAATAATCCTGGAAGCAATTGTGATGGTATCAATTGCTTAATCACAAGAGCCACAGGATAACCTTGAGCTACATATTGAGCGACACTATTTTTATACAAAATAATATTATCGATCAATGATGCAACGGCTATAAGAGCTACAACTGAAGCAGCAATATACAAAGTAGTAGAGATGGTAAATTTTTTTGATTTTTTAACCGCGTCTTTTTCTTTTAATTTCATGATAATCGACTCCATTTCTGCCTGAAGGCTTTGCTAATAAAGATTTTTTACAAAAAACAGTGTAATTTACAGTTGCTTGACAAAAATTAGGTTAACATCTTTAACTGAAAATACACTGAATATAAACTTAAATATCCCCTAATTTATGAGTTGTAATACTTTTAGCACCTAATTAGAAGTAAGTTACTTTTTAGTTCGTAAATTTGTTGAAGATTAAAAGCCTTTTGCTGACAGGTATGGTTTAATATAAATAGTTGACATTAGTAAACTAAAGTATTAAATTTTAAAGAATATATTTTAAAAACTAAATGCAAATAACGATTGAAAAGGAGATATTACCGTGGCATTTTACTTTGACGAACCTTCTTATACATTTAGCGAGTATCTACTAGTACCTGGATATTCTTCGACCCAATGTATGCCGGACAATGTTAGTCTTAAGACACCGTTAGTAAAATTTAAAAAAGGCGAGGAGCCTGCCATTGCAATGAGTATCCCTCTGGTTTCTGCAATAATGCAATCTGTATCAGATGATAAAATGGCAGTTGCCCTGGCGACTGAGGGTGGAATCTCATTTATATTCTGTTCGCAATCGGTTGAAGATCAAGCTGCTATGGTAAGTAGAGTAAAAAATCATAAAGCTGGGTTTGTTACCAGCGATTCCAATATTAAACCCGATCAGACGCTAGCCGATATTTTGAAGAATAAAGCCAAAACCGGGCATTCAACCGTAGCTGTTACCAATGATGGGACTGCCAATGGAAAGCTGCTTGGAATTGTAACCAGCCGAGATTACCGCATAAGCAGATTACCGCTTGATACCAAGGTAAATGAATTTATGACTCCTTTTGAATCGCTTATGTGTGCCAGGGAAGGTATCACACTTAAGGAAGCAAATAATTATATATGGGATCATAAGCTTAATGCACTTCCGGTTATTGACGATAATCAAAATCTAGTATCCCTGGTATTCCGCAAAGACTATGATTCCCATAAAGAAAACCCTGACGAACTGCTTGATTCATTAAAGAGATACGTTGTTGGAGCAGGAATTAACACTAAAGATTACGAACAAAGAGTTCCCGCACTTGTAGAAGCCGGTGCAGATGTTTTATGTATTGATTCATCAGAAGGTTTTTCTGAGTGGCAAAAATTAACTATCGACTTTATTCGCAATAGGTATGGCGATGAAGTAAAGGTTGGCGCCGGAAATGTTGTTGATAGAGAAGGTTTTATGTTTCTCGCAGAAGCGGGAGCTGATTTCATAAAAGTAGGCATCGGCGGTGGTTCGATTTGTATTACTCGTGAACAAAAGGGAATAGGCAGAGGTCAGGCCACATCACTAATCGAAGTTGCCAAAGCCAGAGACGAATATTTTGAGAACACCGGGGTATATATACCTATCTGTTCAGATGGTGGCATTGTTCATGATAATCACATAACTCTGGCGCTGGCAATGGGTTCTGATTTTATTATGCTGGGACGGTACTTTGCAAGGTTTGATGAAAGCCCCACCAATAAATTTAATATTAACGGTAATTTTGTTAAAGAATACTGGGGTGAAGGATCGAATAGAGCCAGAAACTGGCAGCGTTATGACCTGGGCGGAACTGAAGAACTTTCCTTCGAAGAGGGAGTTGATTCTTATGTTCCTTATGCTGGAAAACTCAGCAACAATGTTCAGACTACGTTAAGTAAAGTTAAATCAACCATGTGCAACTGTGGTGCCATAACAATACCTGAATTGCAGAAAAAGGCCAAGTTAACACGCGTGTCATCAACCAGTATTGTAGAGGGTGGCGCACATGATGTTATACTAAAAGATAATAATATTTTGGCGGTAAAATAGTTGGTTAGCTAAAGCTGCACCTCAAAAGTTAGACACAAGTCTGGCATTTGAGATGCAGCTTTTTTGCTTCAGCGTTTGAGAGTTTGAAAATGATCTAACGGCCAATAAATGAAAAAGGCTTTTCCAATTAGGTGGTCATGGGTTAGCCATGCCCCCCAAAGATGACTATCAAAACTGGCGTTGCGGTTATCACCCATAACAAAATAGCTGTTAGGCGGAACAATGACGGGACCAAACTCATAATTCATAGCTGCGTCAATATATGGTTCTTGTTGGACCTGATCATTTACATACAGTTGGCCATTTTTAATTTCAACTTTATCTCCCGGGAGAGCGATTAGCCTTTTAACAAAATCGTCTTTAGCCCCAATTTTATCAGGTGGGCGAAAAACCATAATGTCGCCCCTTTGCGGGTCTTCAAAATGGTAAATTAGTTTGTTTACCAGCAAGCGATCTTTTAGCTGAATAGTAGGCAGCATTGAGCCAGTGGGTACAATCCTACCTTCAATAACCCAGGTTCTTAAAATCATAGACAGAACAAAAGCAATTACTATAGTAACTATAAATTCTTTAAGGAACTCACGAATAGCTTTAATCATAATTCACCCCAATATTATTATTTGTTATCTGGGACTGAAACTGAGGTTTGATAAAAAAATAAATCAAGATGCAAAATAAACCAACTACTTTAGCTTCAGGAGAATGGGTTGAAATTATAGGGCTATCCACGTAAGAAGCAGCTGCAATGGGACAACTGGCAAAAAGCAGCCATATGAAGGTTATAATGGCTGCCACTAAACCACAAACCTTACGGGTGAAACGGCTTTTCTTCTCCTCACTTGCCAATTTAGATACACTCATCTGCAACTGAGCAGATTTCTCTGATGACAAAGTTCCTTGTTCGGCCCAGTTATTTAAAGTCTCTTGCATCCATAAATCAATATCACGTGTCTCAAAATCCATTTTTATCCGCTCCTTTCAGGTTATTATCTTGCAGCTTTTGCCGTAATCGAGTGTGGGCAGTATACAAACGTGACTTTACTGTTCCGAGTGAGATGCCGAGTTCGCTGGCTATTTCTTTCAAGGACAGGTCTCCCAGGTACCGGAGTGCAATTACAGTTCGGTGTTCTGGCCCCAGTTCCAAAACAAGATCCCAGATTATATCGATATCTTGTTTGTTCTTCATAGTTGGCAAATCAAGGATTCCTATCATTTCCTGCGGGTCCGTGGGAATTTGACGATTGCGGGTTCTCAATATGTTAAGACTTTGGTTAAGTAAAATTTTCTTTATCCAGGCAGGAAAAGCAGTTATACCTCCTTTTAAAGTACTTCTTTTATTCCAGGCTTTTTCCGCAGTCTGTTGCAAAGAATCCCATGCGTCGTGTTCGTTGCCAAGTATAGCCAAAGCGATGCGAAAGAGCTTACCTTCTTCAGTTTTCAAAAGTCTTAGGAATTCGTCTTCAGCCAAAGATTTTCTCACCACCAAATAGAAATCTATGTCCCATTCATATTATATGACACCGATCAAACGCAAAAGGTTCACCAGTATATAATAATTTTGTAGTATTTTGAAAACTGAAAATAATTCGCATAACCCAGATGATTTGATAAAAAATACAGTGAGAACATCAACTGAATGATCCCACTGTATTTTTATCTGTATTGTTTAATCAATCGTTATAGGTACAAAGACCAGTTCTATTTGTTCATTCCCGTATAAATTAGTACTGCATCTCTGAGAAATTCTGCTGTTCCAGGCTGTTTTTTATCATAGTATGCTTTGAATCTTTCGTCATCTACATACATCTGAGCTAGTCCTGCGTGAGCTTCTTTGGTGTAGCCATCCCAGTAAAAACTTAGCCACTGACGATGTAAATCCGCTGCTTTTTGGGCTAGTTGACCTGCCGGGTCACCAGTTTGAAAAGCTGCGTGAAGCGTTTCATCGATTTCATTACGAAGTTCGTTGATTTTATCATATTCCTCTTGGGTCATATTCTTTAGTTTATTATTAGAATTGTTAACGGCCTTATCGCCGTATTTCTCGCGAACTTCCTGGCCATATTTCTTTTCATTATCGTCAACTAATTTTTGCTTAAAACCTTCAAATTTTTCTTTATCACTCATAATAGTTCTCCCTTCTGATACTGCAATTGTTTTATCAACATTTGTTATTAACAAATCCAATTGCTGTCTTTTCTCAAGAAGCTGCTCACGATGTTCTTTCAGTGCTTTTATTCCATCAAAAGTAGAGGCAGTTATGATGTCTTTAATTCTTTCCAGGCTAACACCCAATTCTCTGTAAAAAAGTATCTGTTGCAGCCTGTCAACTTCTTTTTGACCATAGATGCGATACCCTGACGAATTAATTCTTGCCGGCTTAAGAATTCCGATTTCATCATAATATCTCAATGTCCTGGTGCTGATACCTGCCATCTGACTTAGCTTCTGCACTGTATATTCCACGTGCCCACCTCCTGATACGATAAATATACACCTTAACGTTACGTCAATGTCAAATCCCACTAGTATCATTTCCATCTAACAAGTAAATTATTACCCACTGCTGGCTGAAGATGGTATAGAATTAATAAGTATGAAAATAGCATTTGTAGAATGTCATATTAGTTTTAAAGGTAGGTAGCCAATTTATGAGTATTATAAAATCCAATCTTATACTATTACTCGCTGCAGCCATCTGGGGATTCGCTTTTGTAGCCCAAAGGGTGGGGATGGAGAATGTAGGTCCGTTTACTTTCAACGGTGTGCGGTTTCTGCTGGGCAGTCTATCATTGATTCCGCTGATATTGTATTTACGTGGCGTTGATTCCCAGACCTCGCGAACGAAATCGAAGAGTGCAATGCTGCCGGGACTGTTGGCCGGTACGGTGCTCTTCATTGGAGCTTCTCTCCAACAGGTAGGCCTAATGTATACTACAGCAGGTAAGGCGGCTTTCGTAACCTGCCTGTACATAGTACTGGTACCAGTTGTGGGCATATTTCTACGACAATCAGTCGGAAAGGGGACCTGGCTGGGATGCATCCTCGCTGTCCTGGGGCTCTATTTCCTCTGCGTAAAGGAGTCGGCTTCTATCCAACTCGGTGACTTACTGGAGCTTACGGGGGCGTTCTTTTGGGCTTTTCACATACTCATCA
This sequence comes from Syntrophomonas sp., assembly GCA_039679805.1. Classification (GTDB taxonomy): domain Bacteria; phylum Bacillota; class Syntrophomonadia; order Syntrophomonadales; family Syntrophomonadaceae; genus JBDKUD01. The sequence continues at coordinate 33,898 of JBDKUD010000013.1, forward strand.
TTGGGCATTTTTCGCGCAGGGTTGATGTATTGAAATTGTCATGTTTTCAGTGTATTACCTGTTCTGTATTAAGCCTCGTAACGGCTGCCATCACTGAGACAATAGCTATCAGCGGTATTTTAGCAGCGGCTGTACCCATTCTATATGGTGGGATTTGCTCGGTCGGGATTGCCTACACTCTTCAGATAGTAGGACAGAAAAATGCACCGCCAGCTCATGCCGCCATCATTTTAAGCATGGAAACGGTGTTTGCCGCGATTGGAGGATTCCTGCTGCTGGGAGAGAGAATGGGCGGGCAGGAGATCTTCGGCTGCGTGCTAATGCTGACCGGAATGTTGGTTTCCCAACTACAGAGCCTTCGGGCAAATAATTGATTTTATCTCGATCCGTATCCAACAACAATAAGATGAGTAACGGTGATAAAATAATTTAGTAGGATAAAACCAGATCTAATTTAGTTCCTAAATGGTGGCGTTGTTGCTTGTGTAGAAATATAGAAGGAATTCGCTACAAATTGTCGAATTAGCATAATCATGAATGCAACTATTACCACAAATACAATAGATGAACTTCTGATATGGAGGTATAACTGATGAATTACGACTATATAACTCCCGAGATGTGGAAAGAATTGGCAATGGACTTTTCCAAACGTTGGTTAGCGCATGATGGATTGTGGTTTCAAGCGGTTGAAAGAAACTTTGGAATTGAAGCTGCCATAAAATGTGACATCGAGGCATGGGAAAAACAAACCGTGCTTGAAGCTAATAGAATAATGAAATTATTAAATATTAAACCCGGTGGCGGTCTTGATGCTTTGGAAGAATGCCTTAAATATAGGCTATATGCATTCCTAAACGAACAGGAAATAATAAGAATCGATAAAAGAACCCTTATCTTTCGCATGAATGAGTGCCGGGTTCAGGCTGCCAGAGAGAAAAAAGGCATGGAGTTTTTTGGATGCAGACCGGTGGGTATGGTCGAGTATACCAATTTTGCTAAAGCTGTTGATCCTCGCATCAAGACTAGATGTATTGGTTGCCCTCCGGATGAAATCCCTGCTGATTGGCATTGTGCCTGGGAATTTACAATTTAGATAAGAGGTTATGCTAGTCCGCTCCCTATAATGCTCCCTAGGGGTGAGACACAGAATGAAATAATAAGTTGTATAGGGGAGCATAACAGTATTAAAATGCATGAAAAAATGGGATTTGAATTTGCAGGTATAATTAAAAAGCAGGATTTAAATTTGGTAAATGGCTGGATCTTGCTTTTTACCAATTGGAATTAGCAGGGCCTAAAATACCAAAAGAAGGATAAATCGATACACGAAAGAGATCGTACCACTAGATTAAAAGATATGCGTTGGTTGAGAAGATAATTTATCTCACCAACGCATTTGTTTTTGTGTCGAAAGACAGGTGTTGTCCATAAGAAAGTAGTTAGATGCTTTGTTCTCTGGGCTGCTAAAAAACTATGATGCTTTTAGAGGAATTCCTAGGTAATATGCGAAATAATGTATTATTAACACGATAAAGGGGAATTTGGAGATAATATAGCAAAATAAGTCGGCCTTTTAGCATTAAGGGTAATCTTGGAGGGAAAACAATATTTGTGGGGAGGTTGTAACGTGAAGGCAAGAAAAAATACCCTGGTAGGTATCTTGCTGGTAATATCGATGCTGATTTCGATTACTATGCCTGTTTTCGCTCAGACATCAGATATTACAGGGCATTGGGCTGCCGCACAGTTGAACAATTGGTTGGAAAAAGGTCTTATACAGGGTTATGAAGATGGGTCATTTAAACCGGATAATAATATTACCAGAGCCGAATTTGTTGCGGTGCTAAACCGGGCACTGGGATTAACTGCTAAGACTGCAATTACTTTTTCAGATGTTTCTTCAGATGTATGGTATGCAGGTGATATAGAAAAAGCAAAAGCAGCCGCATATATATCAGGTTACAGAGATGGCACCTTTAAACCGGATAACCCCATAACCAGGGTAGAGGTAGCAAAAATACTTTCCTCAGTAATGAAGTTAAAAAATTATGAAGCCGCTGCAAAACTTAACGGATACCAAGATGCTGGAGATATACCGCAATGGGGGAAGGAATCACTCAATTCGGCAGTTATAGCAAAATACTTTCAAGGATATTCCGATAATACTATCCGGCCTCTAAATAATATTAGCAGGGCAGAAGCCGTGACGGTTTTATATCAGGCTCTCGGAACAGTATACAATGTTGCAGGTATTTATGGACCGGAAAAGGATCAAACAGCTATTAAGGGAAACGTGACTGTAAGTTCTCCTGGTGTAAATATTAGAAATGCCAAAATTGAAGGCAATCTTATACTTACAGCCGGAGTAGGGGATGGTAATGTCCAACTTGACAACGTAAGCGTTACCGGCAGGACATTAATAAGCGGTGGCGGTACACATTCGGTTATTATTCGTAATTCCAATCTGAATGAAGTGCTGGTTGATAAAGATTTTGGCGAGACTCCCAGAATCGTAGCTGAAGGTACATCCGTTATAGGAAATGTAACTCTTGAATCTGCTGCCAGGTTGGAAGAAAATAACCTGGCAGGCCAAGGTTTTGGTGTTGTTCGAGTATCTCCCACGTTTACTGGTAATTCGGAACTACAATTGGCCGGCGATTTTCAAGTGAACGTCGATGCAAAAGCAAATATTGTATTGGCGGAAGGAAATGTCACCCTGCAAACATCGGCTCAAGCTGGCGGCACTACTATTAATGTGTTAAAAGAAGCAACAATAGTAAACTTTATAGCCGGCGCTTCTGCTCAAGTCAAAGGTGAAGGCAAAATTAAAAAAGCGGAGATAAATGCTTCCGGTCTTACTTTCCAACAACAGGTTACAGAGCTTGTTCTGGGACAGGGAGTTACCGCGTCTATTGCAGGCAAGATATTGGATAAGTCGAATATCTTACCCGGTACTGTGACTCCTGCTGTAAATCCAGGTACCGATAGCGGACACTCGAACCCGTCTGCTAAAAATCCCCCGGAATTGACAGCCAATATTACCAATAATGAGGTTGGCCAGGAGATCAACCTTAGCTTTGCTGATGATCCGGCTTGGAGAGCGGCTATTAACGATATTACCGTCAACTATACCTCCATTGCCGGCCATTATAGTGCTAATCCGGGCTGTATCATTATTAATGCCGATGTCTTTACAGAGGCCTGTAACAATTTGGTTATTGTTAAAGCCACTGGTTATCAAGACGCGACTGTGATTCAGGCTATTAAACAAGCAGGTCCTGGCGGCATGCCCGGCACAATACAAGACAACAACGAAATACATTACTATTTTGATATTATCAACCTGAAGTCAGTTGTCTTCAGAAACTACCTCTCGGGGGACATGGGATATCCTATTTGCGATGTAAAACTGATGCATCAGGCAGGCGACGAACGGTGGAGAATCCTTAATGCCGATAATCCTAATTCAGGTCAGGCCGTGAAGTTCAATGATACAGTGTATCTCCAGTCAGACTGGTGGTGGGGAAATTACCTTCAAGCATCAGGAGATAATGCTGATCTCAAACTGGTGCCTCAACCCAGCGCATGGGTAATTAAAGATTCTACGAATCCTGATTCCACCGCCACGGTAAAGCTGGAGGATACTGTGTTCTTCCAATCAGTCAACTACGGGAATTACCTTTCCGGGCAAGGTTCAGGGGATAATGCCGGGGTAAAAATGATTCAAACCCCCGGAGCATATGAAAGATGGTTAATTGCACCCAAGGACTATATCTGCCAGCCGGGTGCCGTTGAAACGCATTATGGCGATATTGTTAATATAAAATCAGACGAGTTTCGCACCCACGTCTCGGGGACAGACGGAAGTTATTTCGCTGCCGTACAACTGAAGCAGCATCCGGGAGAAACGGAACAGTGGATAATTAAAGATCCTGACCAGCCTGGTTCTACCGAAGCTGTAAAGTTCAATGAGCCAGTGAACCTCCAGTCAGTCTATTGGAGTAACTACATTTCTGTACATTATAGTGATGAATACACGGTCGACCTGGTGGATCAGCCATACCAACTGGAGACCTGGAAATTTATTAATGCTGCGAATCCTGATTCCACCGAAACAGTAAAACCGGATGATAAGGTGCTTCTCCAGTCGGCCAGCTGGGGGAACTACCTTTCCGGGCAAGGTTCGGGGGACAATGCCGGTATCAAAATGGTAACGCTCCCTGAGGACACCTGGTACATTATACCAAAAGACTATTTCCGCAACTGGATGCTGTTTGCACCGGAAATAGTTAATAAACCGCTCCGGGAGGTTGCTTTCCCCGCAACTCACGATACCGGAACATGGGCTTTTATAGATGAAATAGCTCCGGAAGATGAAAACACACAGCTAATAAACGATGCATTAACAACTGTTGACGAAATTATTACCCAAATTGATCAAATAGCATTCCTTAATATTACGAGCGACCAGTTGCAGCAAATTAAAAATGCAGCATATGGAGTTGTCTACGATTCCATAAAAGACCTGGCCAGATGCAACGATTATAATATTGCCCAGCAGCTCGATGCAGGAATCCGCTGGTTGGATCTGCGCATGTATCTGGCAGACGATGGTGCTTATACTCACCATTTCCTTAAGGGAGTTGATATGGATTCAGAACTTGACTCGATCAAGGCATTCATAGAGGATACCAAAGGAGAAATCCTTGTTGTTGAGATGAGCCACTTTGTAGGGGAAGAAGCAAATTACGAAGAGTTTGCCAACCAGTTGCGAACTAAGCTTGGACCCTATGCCGTCAGCAAGGAAGTTGACTCTCAGGGCAATATTATTAATCCATTCAATAAAACGTATGGAGAAATAATGGGGAACAATCCCGCATCATCTATGGTAATTCTCATAATGATGGGGCCGGAGGACGTGACCAACGACCCGATTTTCTGGAATTATACTCAGTTGGGGATAAAGTACGATACGTACGAATATTCCAATAAGACTACGGCACAAGTGATGATTGATGACCAGCTTGCAAAGTTTAACTTGGCTAAGCAGAACGGGGACCTGTTTACTCTTTGGTATACATTAACCTGCGATCCGGATGACAGTCCGCTGATAGTAACTACCAGAATGGCTGAGGAATTGGCGAATGTGTTGTGTCCTATAATAGACAGCTCGATAGATGGTGTGCTATCAAATACTAGTAATTCAGACATAGCAAAATCAGCTGATAAGCTATCGGATACTGGAAACTTATATAGTGCGAGCTCGTGGTGGGATGATATTATAGATGGTGCTGAAGATGTTGTAGATGGTGTTGAGGATATTATAGATGGGATTGAAACTGGTATAAATACTGTTGAGGATTTAATAAATTACTTAAAAAATCACCCGGATATCCCCAACCCCAAAGAAATCCTGAAAAAAGCAGCCCATAAAAAGCTGGATGAAATTATAGCAAGTCTTCTTGCTAAAGGGGACTGCGGATACAAAAGCGTAAAAGACCTGAGCGACAAGGTGAACCCCGACCTGCAGACAACGCTTGAACAGCAGTTCCAGAATTTTTATGGCAGCCAAACAAGCGGCAATAACGATATTACAGTTATTTACGGAGATTTCTTTGAGAACGCGTTGCTGGTAGAAACCGCCATTCGATACTCGCGCATGCCCTAGCGAGATGATTGAAGACGGTTGCCCGGTAAATGTATCTTGATTTTTTGCAAAAATTGAATTATATTATTTTGAAACTCTTACCAAAAGAGCACTAAATAAACTAAATTCATCGAGGTGGTAAAACTATGGCAAAAGTGGAATTTAAAACAGAGTCAAAACGTTTGTTGGATTTAATGATCAATTCTGTATATACCAACAGGGAAATCTTTTTAAGAGAATTGATTTCTAATGCCAGCGACGCCATTGACAAATTATATTATCGGTCTTTAACCGATCAAAACGTGGGTATGAGAAGAGAAGACTTTGATATAAAGATCATTATTGATAAGGAAAATCGTACTCTTACTATATCCGATACTGGTTGTGGTATGACCATAGAGGAGCTAGAAAATAATTTGGGGACGATAGCCCGGAGTGGATCTCTGGCTTTCACGAAAGAAAACGAGGCCATGGAAGATATAGAGATAATAGGCCAGTTCGGGGTCGGTTTTTATTCCGCCTTTATGGTAAGTAAATGTGTGACTGTTATCAGTAAGGCTTATGGTTCTGATGCTGCTTTCAAATGGGAATCAGAAGGAGTCGAGGGTTATTCAATAACAGAGTGCAGCAAAGATGGAGTTGGGACCGATATTATTCTCAAAATTAAGGATAATGTAGATGAAGAAAACTACGATGAGTTTTTAGAACAATATAAAATCAAAACTATTGTGAAAAAGTATTCCGATTATATCCGCTATCCAATTAAAATGGACGTGGAGAAGAAAAAACTTAAAGAAGGATCTGAAAACGAGTACGAAAGTTACACCGAAACCGAAATACTCAATAGTATGATTCCCATATGGCGGAAGAATAAGAACGAATTGACCGACGAGGACTATAATAACTTTTACAAAGAAAAGTATTACGATTTCGAAGATCCGCTCCGAGTAATCCATAGTAATACTGAAGGAGCAGCTACATATAATGCGCTTTTATTTATTCCCGCTAGAAAACCATACAACTATTACACCAAAGAATATGAAAAAGGGCTGCAGCTTTACTCCAACGGCGTTTTAATAATGGATAAATGCGCAGATCTTTTGTCTGATCATTTCAGCTTTGTAAAAGGTCTGGTTGATTCGCAGGATTTATCATTAAATATTTCCCGGGAGATGCTCCAGCATGATCGCCAATTAAAATTAATATTTAAGAACCTGGAGAAAAAGATAAAGAGCGAATTGCTCGATATGCTGAATAATCAACGCGAAAAATATGAGGAGTTTTATAAAAGCTTTGGGCTGCAATTAAAGTTTGGTATGTACAACGATTTTGGTGCTAACAAGGAAGTATTGAAACAACTTATTTTGTTCTATTCTTCCAATGAAAAGAAGCTAGTAACTATTGAAGAATATATTGGCCGTATGCAAGAAGAGCAAAAATATATTTATTACGCCTGTGGTGAAAGTGTTGAAAGAATAGAACGCTTGCCGCAAACTGAGCTGGTAAAGGATAAGGGTTTTGAAATACTTTATCTTACCGAAGATGTTGATGAATTCGCACTTAAAGTGTTACATGAGTATGATGGAAAAGAATTCAAATCGGTTTCCAGCGGCGATTTAGGTCTCGAAAGTGAAGAAGAAAAGAAATCTACGGAAAAACAAGCAGAAGATTATAAAGAAATGTTCAGCTTTATGAAAGAGTCTCTAGATGGCAAGATAAAAGAGGTCCGTTTATCATCTCGGCTTAAATCTCACCCGGTTTGTTTAACCAGTGACGGAGCATTATCACTGGAAATGGAGAAGGTATTAAACTCGATGCCAACTGATAATCAAGTTAAGGCTGATCGGGTCTTGGAAATCAATGCCAGTCATCCGATTTTTGAAACTCTTGGTAAACTATTTAAGGACGATAAAGACAAATTAAAATCCTACACGGATATTTTATATACCCAGGCCCTTCTTATTGAGGGTATAGCCATAGATGATCCGGTTTCCTTCTCGAATGAAGTATGTAATTTAATGGCCGATAGAGTTTAATATAATAATTCTGAGACATCTTTTTTGCCCGCTTGCTGTTTATGTAAGCGGGTTATTTTTTTGTCATTAATTTATCCGATTGCTTTCATCCTAAAATAGTATTGTCATACTAGATTATTTCAGTGAAAAAATAATTTATAAGAAGGATTTGCCATACTTTTATTGGTATTTATATAATATAGGGCGAAATATTACGTAAAGTTAAATTTGTGTATTTATCGTAAACGTTTCGGTTTATAGTAGGCAATTTTATTGGTTCCATAACGATAATGTCGTGGACGTACGGCATGGACTGGGAGGAAAATATGAAAACAAAACGCATCTCAGCGAAACTACTTGTCATCGTCATGCTTCTGTCGATGTGTGTTAACTCGGCATTTGCGCAGGAAGGCACGACATATGAAGCTCCTGTTTACAACGCAGCCAAAAATGTCTATGAAATTTCAAAACCAGAGCAGCTGATGTATCTCTCAGGTGATTGGAAAGATGGTGCCCCAAGAGATGGACATTATGTATTAACAGCCGACCTTGATATGACGGGCTATAATGGATTTACGCCCATTTCCTCTATAAAAGAAAGATGTTTTACCGGTGTTTTTGATGGACAATATCACATGATAAAGAATCTGGTGATTAATTATCCAAAAAAATACGTTGGTTTGTTTGGTTACATAGGTGACGAG
>JBDKUD010000122.1:0-2330 GCA_039679805.1 Syntrophomonas sp.
AGCCAGCCCTAAAGTTATATCCGCATGCAAAATTGATAAGCCGGGGGAAATCATAACCAGACTGGTTCCGGAGTTAAAGCAGCAGGGGGTACAAGTAATTATTATATTGGGCCATTTGGGCGGATACATGGACAATGATAAAAATACAATAACTGGTGAAGTTGCGGAACTAACCAATGCTATTAGCGGGGCAGATGTTTTAGTCGCTGCTCATACCGATCAAAAAATTGCCGGTTATATTAATGGGATGGCAGTCGTTCAGGCATATTATAATGGCCGGGCAGTTGGGCATATTGCCTTAAAATATTCTCCCCAGGCCCAAAAAGTAGTCTCAGCCATTCCCGCGGTTATCGATTTGCCAACCCCTAATCTCACTGAAGATATCCAGGTTAAAGCAATAATCGATGAGGGACAAAAGCAGTTAGGACCGGTGAAAAACGAAATAATTGGGGAGAACTCAACAGAATTGTCCCATCAACGTGATAAATTTTCGATACTGGGTCAGTGGGTTACAGATATCATGCGTCAGGAAACCAATGCTGATATCGCCTTTCAAAACGGCGGCGGCTTGAGAACTGGTATACCGGCGGGGGTTATTACTGTAGGCAAGCTATGGGAGGTATTACCCTTTGATAATACCTTAGTATTATTAGACATGAAGGGAAGTCAGATTATGCAAGCCTTGCAATATGGAATAAATAACTCTATGTATGGAAGCCTGCAATACTCGGGTGTTAAAGTTAAATACGATCCTCTATTGCCTTCGGATGAACGGATAGTGGAGGTAACTCTGCCGGATGGCAGTGTGTTTAATCCAGAGAAAACTTATCGAGTGGTTACCAATGATTTCATGGCTGGCGGCGGGGATGGATATATCATGTTTAAAGAAGGAAGCAACGTAACTGATACCCACCGGTTAGTCAGAGATGTCTTGATTAATTTCATTAAAAAGATAAAAGTTATCAATTTTAAAGGAGACAACCGCTTATGGGATAACGGGACCGGATATAAACAGGAGTCCAATATTCAAATATATCAGCCTGACCAAACGCCACTTGCCAGGGTTGCTTAAAGTAAAAAGCTGTATTCACTTTAAAATTCAAACTTTATCCAACTTCCTTTTTCTCAAATGATGTACGATACACTATCCGGGTTAAACTCAAATGAAAAATACAGTCAACTAGTGGCGGAAGGAGGATTTGCTATTAATTCCATAACATTTTTGAAACGTTTATTGGGAAGCTTGTTAATTATTTGTCTGGCGGCCGGGTTACTGTTATATTCTGATAGGGATAACCAAATCCAGTTAAGTGAGAATAAGTCCGAACTGGCTTCCCGGCAGTCTGGACCAAATCAAATAAACCAGAAAATGAATCCCCAACCGAATATTTGGATAATTGACAATGTAGTTTCTGCCAATACCGAAGCTTCAGAGAGAGGGATACTGGATGGTCTAAATCAAAAGGGGCTGGTGAAAGGTAAAAATTGCGAAATTACCATTCGCAATGCCCAGGGAGATGTTTCCACCCTTAATACTATTGTTGATGCTGCCATTGCCGATAGCCCGGATTTAGTGTTTGTAATCAATACTACTACCCTGCAAACTGCCTTGCGCAAATTCAATCAGGATATACCGATAGTATTTACCAGTATAGCCGACCCTGTCGAGGCAGGTGCCGGCAAGTCATTTACCAATCACGCCCCCAACGTTACCGGTTTTTCTTCCATGAGTGATTTTAATGGTATGATGGATTTCATAAAAAAAGCTGTGCCTTCGACAGTTAAAATCGGTACTCTCTTTGTGCCTGGGGAAACAAATTCAGTGATCTACAAGGAGCAGTTGATTAAGGCTGCCAAAGGGCACGGTTTGCAAGCCGAGGCAGTTCCGGTGAATTCCAGTTCCGAAATAGCCAATGCCGCACAGCTTCTATGCAGTCAGAAAATAGATGTCATCTGCCAGATATCAGATAATCTTACTGGTGCTTCTATGGCCAGCATTATTCAGATAGCCCAAAAGGAGAAAATACCCCTGTTTACTTTTATAAGCGAACATCCCCGTCAGGGAGCTGTTGCCGCACTGGCCAGGGATTATTACCAGGGTGGAAAAGATGCGGCCGGTTTCGGGGTGCGAATATTGCATGGTGAAAGCCCGGCTGTCATTCCTTTTAGAACCATTACGCAAACAACTATTGTTATTAACCCGAAAGCCGCTCGGGAATGCGGGCTAAAGTTATCCTCACAGGTATTAAAAATGGCTGACCAAATCGTGGGAGAATAGACCTTAACCTTAAAAGAGAGGATGAGTAGTTCATGACAAAAAATCTGGAGAT
>JBDKUD010000110.1:0-17710 GCA_039679805.1 Syntrophomonas sp.
ACTAGTTGATGCAGACAAGACAAAAATACTGATTGCTATCCTGGATGAAAAGAAAATTACCAAGCTATCCCAATTAATGGCTTCCGATATGGAAAAGGCTAAAAAAGCAGCCGACGCATTTGTAACGGCTGAGCTGAAAAAGCAGGGTAAATGACAGGATTAAAATTTTATTAGATCAAATTATAAACGTATTTTTATCATATCCCATGACGTTAGATTCCACACAGAAGGGAGACGGAGTAGATGAAAAAACGAGTAGGCGTATTTGTCTGCGAATGTGGAACGAACATCGCTGCTACTGTTGATACAGTAAAAGTAGCCGAATACGCAAAATCATTACCCGGCGTTGTCTATGCCACCAATTATAAATATATGTGCTCAGATCCTGGACAGGAACTTATTAGAAATGCTATTCAGGAGCATCAACTGGAGCAGGTTGTGGTTGCCTCATGTTCTCCGCGTATGCATGAGAAAACGTTCCGCAAGGCCACTGAGTCAGGCGGATTGAATCCCTATATGATGGAAATGGTTAATATCCGGGAACAGAATTCCTGGGTTACCCATGATCGTGAACAGGCCACCCAGAAGGCGGAGTCTCTGATACGAATGGCTGTAGCCAAAGCATTACGCAACAAACCACTGCAGATATCTACAGTTCCTATTACGAAGAAAGCCATGATCATTGGCGGGGGTATTGCAGGTATGCAGGCTGCCCTGGATATTGCAGAAGGTGGTCACGAAGTTATTATTGTGGAAAAAGAGGCTTCCATTGGCGGGAAAATGACGCAGCTCGACAAAACCTTCCCGACGATGGACTGTGCAGCTTGAATAGGCACTCCCAAGATGGTTGCTGCGGCGCAGCATCCGAACATTGAATTAATGACCTATTCGGAAGTTACCAAAGTAAGTGGATACATTGGCAACTTCAAGGTTACCGTAAAACAAAAACCCAAATATGTTGATTGGGAGGCTTGCACAGGTTGTGGAACCTGTATCGAAAAATGCCCCACCAAAAAACTTGCTGATGAATTTGATTTTGGTATGGGTAAAAGAACAGCTATTCATAAACTGTTTGCGCAGGCTGTTCCGGGTAAACCCTATATTGATGCGGAAAACTGTTTAAAGTTGACTAAAGATAAATGTGGCGTTTGCGAAAAAATTTGTCCGACCAATTCTATTAACTTCCAGGACATGGCAGTTTACAAAGAATTAGAAATTGGTGCTATCGTAATGGCGACCGGGTACGATCAGTTTGCCTGGAAAGAAGCTTATGGCGAATACGGTTATGGTAAATATCCTGATGTTATCAGCGGGCTTGAATTCGAACGTCTGGTTTCAGCCGGAGGTCCTACCGGCGGTAAGATCGTGCGCCCGTCTGATGGCAAAGAGCCGAAACACATTGCATTTATTAAATGCGTAGGTTCCAGAGATGATACGAAAGGCAAGAGCTATTGCTCCAGAGCCTGCTGTATGTATACGGCCAAGCATGCCTATCAGGTAAAGACTAAAATTGAAGACAGTGAAGCCTATGTCTTCTATATGGATGTTCGTACGGCCGGTAAGAACTACGAGGAATTTTATCAGCGGGCACTAAGTGTCGGTGCCAAGTATATTCGCGGCAGAGTCAGTAAAATCTACCCCCGCGGGGATAAGTTAATTTTGAAATCCGAAGATACCCTAATGGGCATGCCCATAGAAGTTGAAGCGGATATGGTAGTTCTCGCGACAGCTATGGTACCTTCTGCTGGTGCAGGAGAACTGGCTAAAAAAATTGGCTTCTCGGTAGACAAAGATGGCTGGTTCCAGGAAGCCCATCCCAAATTGCAGCCGGTGGAAACCTTTGCAGCCGGTGTATATTTGGCCGGAACCTGTCAGGGACCGAAGGATATTCCTGATACTGTTGCCCAAGCCAGCGGTGCTGCTGTCAAAGTCCTGGGCTTATTCTCGAAGACGGAATTAGCTACCGAGCCGATGGTCTCCGAGGTAGATATTACCAAATGTTCTGGCTGCGGTCTGTGTGTCCCGATTTGTCCTTATAATGCACTTTCCTTGAGAGAGCAAAAGGAACGGGGCGGGCATGGACATGGGCCATTCACCCGTCAGGTAGCAGAAACGAATAATAGTCTATGTCAGGGATGTGGTGCTTGCATACCGGCTTGCCGGACCCTCGCACTAAACCTGAAGGGCTTTACCAATGACCAACTTGTATCGGAGGTGGACGCATTATGTCTATAGATTCGCAGACTGGCTGGGAACCGAAAATTATTGTATTTGCCTGCAATTGGTGTTCCTATGCAGCAGCAGATCTGGCAGGATTAAACCATTTAGAGTATGCAGCAGATGTACGTATCATTCGGACACCCTGCTCAGGACGAATGGATCCTATGCTGGTTTTAAGAGCATTTAATCGTGGGGTAGATGGCGTACTCCTCTCCGGGTGACACCCTGGTGACTGCCACTATGGTAGTGGCAATTATTATCAACGTCGTCGCCAGACAGTGATGAAAAAAATGATGGAGTATATTGGCATTGAACCCGAGAGATATCAAGTTTCCTGGATATCAGGTGCTGAAGGAATTAAATTTCAGGAAACCATGTCTAAACTAGTCTCAGATATTAAGAATCTAGGACCTAACAGAAAGCTGAGGGATGCGCGATGAAAGAAATAACAAATAAAATTCAAGCGATTGCCGCCAAGCTTTTTGAAGAAGGCAAGATTGATGTTTTTCTGGCCTGGGAACAAGGTGAGCAGGATTTCCAGACCCAATCCTTTGTTGCTCGCAGCGCAGAAGATGTTAAAAACATCGTGTTTAATGAGTACAGTATTTATAATATAGCGAATTCTCTTTTAAAATTCAGAGATAGCGAGGAGAAAATCGGTGTCGCTGTCAAAGGCTGTGATTCCCGCGGGGTTGTAAGACTTCTGCAAGACTTGCAGATAAGCCGGGATCGCCTCTATATCGTTGGCATCCCCTGTCCAGGTCTGAAAGACCCCCTGGCAGCAGCCAGAAACTATAGCGGGTTTAGTAAGAAAAAGGTTGACGATGGTTTGGCTAAAAAATGTTTAAACTGCATCCAGCCTAATCCGGTCATCTATGATGAATTGGTTGGACCTGAACAGAGCCCCAGGCAGCAAGGGGATAGGTTTGCCAGGGTTAAAGAAATTGAACAGATGTCAGCCGATGAACGCTATAAGTTTTGGGAAGATACCTTATCTACCTGCATTCGCTGCTATGCCTGTCGGCAGGTATGCGTGGCCTGTGATTGCCGGACTTGTATTTTCGATGAAATGAAACCCCAATGGGTAGGACGCGAAAACAATGCCACCGACAATATGATGTACCATCTGGTCAAGCATGCGCATATGGCCGGGCGCTGTATTGAATGCGGTGAATGTGAACGCGTTTGCCCGGTTAATATTCCGTTAATGCTTTTAAATCAGAAACTTATCAAAGATGTCGGTGAATTATTCGACGGATCTGAAGCAGGCATGCAGTATGTGGAAGGATCTAAACCTCCGCTTAGTGTGTACCGTGAAAACGATCCGGACAGCTTTTTATAGGGGGTGAAAGCGTGAAGGTTTTAAGCAAAGCAAAGCTGCAAACAATTTTAGATAAATTAAGTGATTCGGCCGAGGTATTTGTTCCCATGCAGAAAGGTGAACAGAGCGCATACTTCCCATGGAAAAGTTTTGTAAATGGCAAAGACGAACTCATGCTGGAGGAGCTAAACGTTTATCAATCCCCCAAAAATGTGGTACTTCCTCAATCTGAGAGGATGTACGGTATTAAAAGCAAAGGCGTGGAAGTCAATATCGATGAAACTTATGAAGATGAGCATCCGACAATTATTTTTGGAGCCAGAGGCTGTGATGTTAAAGGCATAATCGCCATGGATGACGTGTTTCTCACCAGAGGCTATGAAGATAGTTTTTACAAAACACGCCGGAGTGCCAATACTATTATTGCCAATGCCTGCTATGAACCCGGACCGAACTGCTTCTGCAATGCCATGGAAGTAAACCCGGTTGATCCAGTAGGTGCTGATGTTATAATCAGGGACGCAGGGGAAGCTTATATCTGGGAGGTAAAGAGTGAAAAGGGCGAGGCTGTGACTGCTCTTATTGCCGGCTTGCTGGAAGATAAGGATATGAAGCTGCCTGAAGCCAAACCTTTCCAGCAGAAAGTTGGCTACAGCGGCGTAGCCGAGAAGCTAAAGGGTATGTTTGAACATCCCCTATGGGATAAACTATCACAACCCTGTATCAACTGTGGTATGTGTACCTTTGTCTGTCCGTCTTGTTACTGTTTTGATATACAGGTCAAAATGTGGGGAGAAGAAGGCTATCGTTTCCGGGCCTGGGATTCCTGTATGTTTGAAGAATATTCCCGTGAAGCAGGTGGCGGCAACCCTCGTGGTTCCAGTAAAGAACGCTTCCGGAATCGCTTCCTGCATAAACTGGAATTTTTCAAAGAAAGATATGGTACCCCACTATGTACCGGTTGCGGAAGATGTATTATCGTCTGCCCGACAAATGTCAACATCGTGAAGATCATCGATGCAGTAAAGGAGGCAGATTAGAATGTCTGATCACAAATGCACCTGCAGTGAAAAGCCTCTGGTGCCAACTGTTGTAGAAGTAATCGACATTATTGATCGTACCCCAGATATCAAAAGTTTTTTTGTTAAAAATATCGATGGTAATGGAGTTCCTTTTCAGGTAACTCCGGGTCAATGTGCCATGGTATCATTGCTGCCGGTAGGAGAAGCCATGATCTCCTGTACCTGGCAGGAAGAACAGGAATACCTGGAATTTGCTATCAAACGAGTGGGCTTAATGACTGATGAACTGCATCAGATTGAAGTGGGGCAAAAAATTGGCGTCAGAGGCCCTTATGGCAATGGCTTCCCGGTTGATGCCTGTAAAGGCAAAGACATGGTCTTTGTTGCCGGCGGCATCGGCCTAGCCCCCTTGCGTTCCTTTATCAAATATTGCTTTAAGCACCGGGAAGACTACGGCAAGATTACGATTATATACGGTGCTCGCAGTAGTGCTGACCTGTGCTTTAAAGAAGAACTCTTTGATCTTTGGCCGAAAGAGCCCAATACGCAAGTATTCGTTGCGGTTGATAATCCAGAAGAAGGATGGGACGGCAAGGTTGCTATGGTGCCAACTTATCTGGAAGAACTCCATCCTAGCTCCGAAAACTCTGTGGCGGTAGTCTGCGGTCCTCCGATCATGATTAAATTTGCACTTAAATCTTTGGAAAAATTGGGCTATACAGATGAACAAGTCATCACCACTTTGGAGATGCGGATGAAATGTGGAATCGGCAAATGCGGCCGATGTAATATCGGCAGCGAATTCATCTGTTTGGATGGTCCGGTCTACTATCTCAAACAGTTAAGAGATCTGCCACCGGAGTGGTAAGATTGCGTAAATGAGCAGGCAAAGATCTTTGCCTGCTCAGGCCGTCAAAAAAGCCCAATAGCTGCGTTATTAATGAAAGCCAGTTCAATCAACGTACCTGATGTACGCCTCAATCACTGGCTTTCATTAATGCCTTGCTCTTGAACTTTTTTGCTCGGCCTGACTTATTAATAACTTTACCACTGCTTATTCAATATAAGTTCGTGTTTAATATTCCAAAGCTTTTTAGATAAATCTACATAATATTTATGCGGATGTTCAAAGCGCTTAATTTCATCCCATAACAGTTCGATTTGTTCCCTGCAATAATCTTTAATTTGCTCAATAGCAGGTTCCTGGTATACTTTTTTTCCATGTAAAAATACCGGAACCATGAGCTCCCGGGCGGTAAAATCAGATACCGTCTTGCGTTTCCATACGTTATCAGGATCAAAAATCTCCAGCGGTTGGGTATCATCTATAACTTCATCATAAACACATATTTGATCGGCGATGGCTTTTCCTGATTTATTGTCATATAAACGATATACCTTTTTAAAATGAGGATTCGTAATTTTGGCTGTATTTTCGCTGATCTTGATTTTGGGAGTTATTTCTCCGCTGTCACTTTCGATTGCACAGAGTTTATAAACACCTCCAAAAACGGGATCGCTTTTCGAGGTTATTAATCGTTCCCCGACTCCAAAAGCATCAATGCATGCTCCCTCTTTAATCAAATCGCTGATAATGTACTCATCAAGGGAATTGCTGGTAACGATTTTACATTCGTTAAGCCCGGCTTCATCAAGCATCTTGCGTGCTTCCCGGGACAAATAATTCAAATCCCCCGAATCAATACGAATGGCGCATTTAGTGATACCCCGGGGCCTTAATACCTCTTTAAAAGCACGAATCGCATTGGGGACGCCGCTTTTCATGACATTATAAGTATCCACCAGCAGGGTAACATCGTGCAAGTATAATTCACAGTAGCTTTTGAAAGCATCATACTCATTGGCAAACATCTGGACCCACGAGTGGGCCATGGTCCCGCTGGCAGGCACACGGTATTCCTTGTCGGTCAATGTGCAGGCAGTACCGCTGCATCCGGCTATAAAAGCTGCCCTTGCTCCTAAAATTGCCCCATCAGCTCCCTGCGCCCTTCGTGACCCAAACTCGGCCACAGGTCTGCCTTTGGCGGCACGCACAATTCGATTGGCTTTTGTTGCTATAAGGGACTGATGATTGAGCGTTAGAAGGATAAATGTTTCAATCAGCTGTGCTTCAATAGCAGGTGCTCTTACTATAAGAATCGGTTCGTTGGGGAAAATCGGAGTTCCCTCCGGTACCGCAAAAATGTCGCCCGTAAATTTAAAGTTTGCAAGGTAAGCTAAAAAATCATCAGAAAACAATTTTTTATCCCGCAGAAAAGAAATATCATCTTCTATAAAGTGCAGATTTTCAATATAATCTATAACTTGCTGCAGCCCTGCGGCAATAGCAAATCCTCCCCCATCCGGCACTTCACGAAAAAAAACATCAAAATAAGCAATCTTCTCCAAAATACCGTTTTGGAAATACCCATTACTCATGGTAAGCTCATAATAATCACAAAGCAACGCATAGTCCGGCATATTCACTGCTGAAACCTCCCAAGAAATTACTTCACTTTAAATATTTCCAGAGCTTGTTAGGACTAATAATATTATTATAACCAGCATTGAAGAGACAGATAAAAGACTTCCAGTATTTATAATTATTTTGATTAATCATATTTAAATCTGAGTCGAACTGCAAACGGCTGTATTCCTATTATAAATTTTAAGCATACAAGTTTGTAATGTCATTGGCATCTCAGGAATATTTTGTGTACGATAGTTAAAAACTTAAATGGATTGCTTAATTTATATGATCAATAGAAAGGAAGTAAAATCATGGAATTAAATATAGAAATAGATACTATGCAAAACGAAATTGTAAGTGCTATGCAGGAAATATTGAGCATCAGAAGTGTAGAGGATGAACCTAAAGCAGGCATGCCATTCGGGGAGGGCGTTGCAGCGGCTTTAAATTGTGCCCTGAAAATTTCAAAAAACTTGGGATTTAGAACTGTTAATATGGATGGATATATAGGATACGCTGAATATGGTGAAGGAGAAGAATATATTGGAATTCTGGGACATTTGGATGTAGTTCCGGAAGGAAATGGATGGCTTTACCCGCCCTATGCGGCTGAAATACATGACGGCAAAATATATGCCCGGGGTTCTTTAGATGATAAAGGACCTATTATGGCATGCTTATTCGGGCTTAAGGCGATAAAGGATCTAAACTTGCCCTTATCAAAAAAAGTCAGAATTATTTTTGGAACTAATGAAGAAACCGGCTCTGCTGAAATAGCATATTATTTGAAAAAAGAAAAACCACCTGTGGCTGGATTTACACCTGATGGCAATTATCCGATTATATATGCAGAAAAGGGTATTACAATATTCGATATCGTGAAAGATTTGAATCAGAAGCCTGCCGGCACATTGCAAATTAAATATATCAAGGGCGGTGATAGGCCCAACATGGTTCCTGATTATGCAGAAGCAGGAATTGCGGTTAAAGATAAGGCAGCCCTCGTTAAACAAGTAGAAGCCTATGCAGATAAAACCGGTTTTAATATAAAAGCAGCAGAAGAGAGCGAGCTTATAGCTATAAAATCAGTTGGTAAGAGTGCTCATGGCAGTCTGCCGCAGCTTGGACAAAATGCCATTATGCAGCTTTTTGATTTACTGGAAAACTTACCGCTTGATGACTGCGACATCACTGATTTTATAAAATTTATCAATAAAAATGTAGGCTTTGATGTCTATGGCGAGGCTTTCGGCATAGGTTTAGAGGATAAGGAATCCGGGAAACTTTCCTTTAATGTTGGAGTTGTGAATATGGATGAAAATAAGATATCTATTTCCCTTAATTTAAGATATCCGGTAACCTTTATACTAGACGATATGATGAATTCGTTTAATGACAGAATCAAAACCACCGGGATTAGAATTGAAAACTTTCAGCATCAAAAACCTTTGTTCTTTCCTGCTGAGCATCCATTAATAAAATCTTTGCAAAAGGTTTACAAAGATCAAACCGGTAAAGAAGCTACTCTACTTGCTATCGGCGGAGGTACTTATGCCAAAGAAATGCCGAATATCGTTGCATTTGGGCCTATATTTCCCGGTGCGGCTGATCTTGATCATCAGGTCAATGAGTATATGGCTCTTGATGATTTATTGGCTAATACCAAAATATACGCCCATGCAATTTATGAACTAGCGAGATAATTGGTCAGCCCGTTTTTAAGTAATATCGGTATCCGGCTATTGCTCTGTTGCGGCAATTAAGGGTTTTCAATGGTATAAAGAATAGAACAAAGCAGGCAAAAAATACTTCGCCTGCTTTGGTTACGTTATTTAGTTACCTTAATATTGACCCGCCAAACAAATATCCTAAATAAAAAACGACCACAATAGCGATTACATGTAATATCCACCATCCGGTTTTTAAAAACTCAAATGTACCAAGCTCGTAATCTTCACCGTGAGCTTTTACTTCGTCATTTTCCATTAGAATGACTCCTTCCTAGCCATTTAATATGTCGATTTATTCTTAATATTTGCGTAACATCGTATTTTATGTAAACATGTTTAAATATTATGTAATTTGACAAATCTAATGTAATAACTAAAATAGTAATAATTATATAGATTGCACAATGACGTGCACAGAGGAGGAGTTAAATGTCATTTCCACGCAAGGATTTGCTTAATCCTACCCTGGCAAGGGTTCTGGAGACCTTTAAGCTTGATAAAATATATATGCGGGGTGAGGGAAGCTACCTTTGGGATGCCGACGGAGTCCGTTATTTGGATTTCATTGCGCAATATGGCTCGGTGCCGTTTGGTTATAATCCCGATTTTATATGGGAAAAACTGAGCGAAGTTCGGGAAAAGGGTTGGCCCAGTCTGGTTCAGCCTTCACTGCCTCCAGAAGCTCTGCGCTTGGCAGAAAAACTGGCTGAGATTACGCCGGGCGATTTATGTTACTCCACCTTTTGCCAAAGTGGAACAGAAGCTGTAGAGGCTTCTATTAAATTGGCCCGCTCGGCTACTAGTAAACATATAATTATTTCTACCAATAACAGCTTTCATGGCAAAACCCTGGGATCTTTATCAGCCACTGGTAAAAGGTCATATCAA
The DNA here is from genome assembly GCA_039679805.1 of Syntrophomonas sp. Lineage (GTDB taxonomy): Bacteria > Bacillota > Syntrophomonadia > Syntrophomonadales > Syntrophomonadaceae > JBDKUD01. The sequence goes on from JBDKUD010000110.1 coordinate 9,652, forward strand.
ACACCATTTTATGCACCGGCACCCGGTTTTATAAAAGTTCCCTATAATGATGTTGCGGCATTGCAACAAGCGATTGCTCTCAATGCTGACAATATAGCCGGCTTCATTGTCGAGCCAGTTCAGGGAGAGGGTGGAATAGTAGTAGCAGAACCCGGTTACCTGAAGGCAGTTCAGAAATTGTGTAATGAAAACGGAATAGTGTTTATAGTTGATGAGATACAGACCGGATTAGGACGCTCCGGAAAGATGTTTGCATGTGAATATGAAAATGTTGAACCTGACGTATTGCTTCTAGCCAAGGCCTTGGGCGGAGGAATGCTGCCAATGGCAGTATGTATAAGCTCCCCCCGGGTTTGGAACGATGAGTTTGGCATGCTGCACAGTTCAACCTTTGCCAATAATAATGTTACCTGTGCAGTGGGAAGTGCAGTCTTGCAAAAACTACTGGAGAATGAAAGCCATTTGGTTAAAGACGTAGCCCTTAAGGGTGACTATTTGCTGGAAAAAGTACATCAGTTGGCCAAAACCTATCCGCAGGTAATAAAAGAAGTGCGGGGACGCGGGTTGATGGTGGGAATAGAGTTTTATTGTATGGAAGATTGCGGCAGCTATGATATGGCTTATTTGACTGACCAGGCCGGTTTTACGGCCCTGCTGGCCGGATTTTTGCTAAATGTTTTCCATATACGGCTGGCACCGTTTCTTAATAATTCTATGACTTTAAGATTGGAGCCTCCCTTAACCATTACTTATGAAGAGATTGATTATGTTATCACAGCTCTTGACGATGTATGCAAAATATTGACCTATCGTGATTATGCCAAATTATATAAGTTTTTATTAGGCAACAATTCCCGACCGGAGAAGCTGGTTGATTATAGGTTGGTTACCAGGAATATAAAACCTTCAATTCTTCAGGAGGGAGAGAAGCCGGCTCGCAAGTTCGCTTTTGTTATTCATTACCCGGCTCCGGAAGATGTTGTATTAAACAATCCGTCTTTCCAGGATTTTAGCCGTAATGAACTTTATGATTTTATGAAGTGGGAAAGCCGGATCGAGGACCCGGGAGTGGTATGTCATATGCCGGCTATAAGGTCAGGTAATGGGACCTTAGTAGAAGGCTGGCTAATTGGGGTCCCCCTGGGAGGCAGAGAAATTATGGGTATGCCTGCTGGTGACGCTGCCGCCATGGTAGCGAAAGCAGTTGATCTGGGTCGTGAACTGGGGGCGGAAATAGTGGGATTGGGAGCACTTACCTCAGTAGTAACCCGGGGAGGACGTTCAGTTATGGGCCGGGATGTGGCTATAACCAGCGGCAATAGCTTTACCACTTTGATGGCTATGCAAGGTTTGCTTTTAGGTGCGCAAAAAATGCATATCAAAAAGGAAGAAGCCCGGGCAGCAGTTGTTGGTGCTACCGGTTCTATTGGCAGGGCCTGCGCATTATTGATTTCAGAGCAGGTGGAAAACATAGTTTTATTGGGCAATTCCAATCATGTCATCAGTAGCAGGAATAGGCTCAATTCATTGGTACAGGATATTATGAATTCAGCCCGAACGCGTATGAATTCAGGTCAGCTGACAGGGCTTAGCGGCTGGCTGAACCGGGTAATAGACTTGCTGCAGCATAAAAATACGAACCAGGCCGGGGAGCACCTTAAAGCAATATATGATTCCGACCTTGATTTAAACTATCTTACTGAACTTTGTGCATATCTGGGATTGCCATGTCCATTGAGTATTAGTATTGATATTGATAAATCACTTGCTGGCTGCAATATGATTATTGCGGCCAGCAATTCACCTGAATATCTGATTTTCCCCGAACATCTCCGGCCGGGGGCTGTAGTTTGTGATGTGGCTCGTCCGGCAGATGTCTCACCTCTGGTATATGAACACCGTGATGATGTTCTGATTCTGGAGGGGGGATTGGTGCAATATCCTGACCAGATAGCATTTGGTCCCAATCTGGGCTACCGGGATGGGGTTAGTCTTGGTTGTCTGTCAGAGACAGTTCTGCTGGCTATGGAAGGTGACTGCCAGGATTACAGTATAGGCGTAAAACTACCTCTGGAAAATATACATTACCTGCGCGAACTGGGTCAAAAACATGGTTTCACTCTAGCCGGACTCAGGATGGGCAACCGGGAAATCACTGAGGAGGAAATCGAGCGGATATATCTTAACTCATTAAGGATAAATAACGTAGAAGGCGCAAGCTAAGGAAATAAGATACCGGACTGAGTTTGACGTTTTTTAACCAATCGGGTAGAAACGGCAAAGGTCTAACGTCAGTGGAGTTTGCGCTCCATCTGACGTTAGAAATCGTTATCCAGAAGTTTAGCGGTGATTAGCTACCGGATAAAGGATTTAAGAAATAATATATAGAATAATAGAATTAATAATCTTCGGGGGGAATATAGAGTGGATTTAACGGAAATTATTATTCGCAAAGATGGAAAATGGTATTTTGGAAATGCCGAGATGTTTAGACGCAATATACTGAATATATTGGCAAATAATATATATAAAGAAGATGATGGTTCGTATGCTATTAAATTAGGTGATGATATAAATCCCATAACTGTAGAAGATGTGCCCTTTCTAGCGGTAGGAATATGCGAGGAAAATGGATTCCTTAAACTAGTATTCCACGATCTGCAGGAACTTATTTTGGATCATGAATTAAAATTAACTTTAAAAGGGGATGTCCCTTACATTAGCTATAAATGGCCCGCTGATACCAGGTTAAGTAAGGGGATGTACTGGAAGTTAAGTGACTTTTTTGATTTTCGCGGCGACGAAATATATATAGTTCCTCCCGGAGTAGAGAAGCAGGAGTAGAATAAAATCCGCATCGAATTCCTCACAGATGCGACAGGTGAGGGGGACGAAAATTGGATTCCGGGGTTAGCAGGGCTTTATCGATTTCTTGAATCATGCTGTCCTTATCACGGGTAATCAGGCCATGAATGTCCCAATAATTTGAGATGTGGTCACTTAACAGAATACTGTTATCACAATTCAGATTTTCAATTAACAGGCGGGTTTCCCGTAACGCCTGATGGGGGCTTAACAATTTGAAAGTACCCTGCTGATAATCTTCAAAAAGCGGAGTTCCCGATATTGGTACATAAGTTCTTAATCTTATAAAGTCTGGACTGAAGGCACTCAGAACTCGGGCGCTGTTTACGGCATGTGCTTCGGTTCTTTCCAATCCTCCTATACCCACCAGGTAATAATCGCTAATTTGAATACCTGCTGCTTTGAGCTTTAAACCCGCCTCAATTATTCCTTCCGATTGGACTCCTTTTTTAATCTTTTGTAAGGTAACATCATCTCCGCTTTCCATACCAGTATGAACACGAGTTAATCCCGCCTGGTTAAGACGATTTAAGTCATCCTGACTTTTACGATTAATGAATCGAGCCGAACCGTAAAGAGTAATACGTTTCAGGTTGGGATACAAATTGAGAGCGTACTCAAATATTTCTACCAGATCATCCGTTTTCATAACAATTGTATTTCCGTCGGGGAAAAAGATTGATTTAAAGAAATCTCCATAATAACTAAACGCGGTATCCAAATCAGCCTTAATCTCTTCTACTGACCTAATCCGGAAGCGGGTTTGCTTATACATTGAACAGAAAGTACATTTGTTATGAGGACAACCGATCGTTGCCTGAATGAGCAAGCTATTGGCTTCACTAGGTGGACGATATACAACTCCCTCGTAATGCAATTTCATACACCACCTTTTTTCTTAGATTAACAAATTAATAAGCAGATTAAAAGGCCTTGTAAAAAACATGCTTTATATCCTTTGTATAAATTATTGTTATGACTAAAAATTAATAAGGCCAGTTTCTGGGAGCATTCGGCAGGATGGATAAGACTTTTTGAAGAATTTAAAAAAAACTAGAGAAAACTATCACAAAACAGTGTATACTATAAACAGATGATACGTACGGTAAATAAAATATAGGGGGGGATAAAAGGGAAACTTATGGCCAGACTTTGATCGGACTTAGAGTCTGTGCTATTTCAAAAAATAAATCTTACAGATACATATATCTCTATTTGCCGTTACGCTCTTAGTCTTCTGGGGGGAAAAGTTGTGACACGAAACCTGAATGGTTTCTGCATAAAAGGATTGGAGCGATGCCCATGATACCGTTTTCGAAACTAGAACGATATGAGGGAAACGAGCCCCTGTTTGAGTTAGTTATGATGTCTGTTGTATCAAGTTATGTCGGAGAACCCCTGCATATACATGCTGAGGGGTTACGGGGAACTGGTAAAACCACTATAATGCGAGCTGCTAGGGGTATTCTACCTAACATTACTCGAATTAAAGGCTGTATTTACAATTGTGATCCAGCAGCACCACATTGTCCTCATCATAGAAATCTAAATTCCCATCAAATTTCAGAAATAGGTACTGAAGAAATACCTATGCCATTCTTGGAAATATCCCATTCTGCCAAAGTCGGTACTATAGTAGGAAGTATTGATCTCTCCAAACTAACTGATCCTTCTCATCCGGAAGCCAGTCTTCTGCCAGGTATTATTCCACAAGCACATCGTGGCATTATATTTATAGATGAGATTAACCGTCTGGCAGATACATCACCTGAACTGACTGATATATTACTCGATGTTATGGGTAATAAACCAGGTCATATTCAAATTGAAGAAGCAGGCCTTCCGGTAGTTGATATGCCAATTAGTGTGTCGGTTTGGGCTGCCTCAAATCCAGATGAAGAACCTGGGCCACTGGAAGAGATCAGACGACAACTATCTGACCGCTTTGATATCGTATGCTATATGGGCAGGCCTGATTCAGTAGATGTACTGTCCGATATACTCAAAGACAATTCTTATTATTTTAAAACCCACAAAAGCAAGGATAAAAATGTGACTGCAGCGGACGAGTCTGCTAATAACATGTATAGGCAGCAAATTATTCAATGGTCTCTAAATTATTCAAATGCTGACCTGCCTGATTTCTTACGTAATTTCATTGCCAGGCTGTATGTTAAACACAATCTGGAAAGTATTCGCGCCATTGAAGCTATGCAGCAGGGCGCAGTTCTTTACAGTATAATTAAGAACCATGATAAGGTACTCATAAATGATGTAACCCACATGATACCTTTAGTACTAAAACATCGTATTGATGGAGATACCTTGGTAAAAATAATTAATGATGTTGATACCAGGGGAACTAAAGAAGGGATTCTCAGCTTTAGAAATAAGAAAAAAGATAAGGAACTTGATAACGATTACTTCCAGAGTAATGCCCGATCATTAAAGGATATGAGCCGGGGTGAACTGGTCAATACTGAAAAAACCCTTACCCCCAATGAATAGGAAGGGGGAGTAAAGTATGCTAGGTGAGGAAACCAGTGTCAATAAAGCAGCATCGGTTGGAAATTACCTAAGTCTTTATTTCGGCCAAAATCAGGGTGTTAGATTAGGTGAGAGCTGTGTGGCTAGTCGTAAGGCACATGCCCGGATGCCGGAGAAAAGGGTTAAAGGGCAAATTAAGATATTACTCAACCGTGATGCGGGTAAGAACTATCTGGGTTATGTTGATGATAATCAGGTGGTACACCTGGACGTCTATCATCAGGCCGGCGAAATAGATCCACGGGATGTAGCCCGGGCTATTTTCTGGACCCTAGATAAATATTTTGTGGAGCAGGATCCACAATTACAATATGCTGATGATGAACGTTTCAAAATGGTAACTAACTATGCCAACAAGATATTTATTGTTACCAATCAGGGCAAAGGTTTATTGTATGATTTGTTCCAGGATATTGTTAAGCCATACAGTGAAGGCGACGAAGGATGGGATCATGTTCATCTGTTAGCACGACTAACCCGGGAAGAATACTATCTGGTATACGTAATAGCTGAAGCGATAGAAGAAAATATTCTATCCGCAGGGGTTAAATTGGCCCGGGTGCGTAGTATTACTCATGGAAATCAAAAACAGAAGGAAGAAAGCTTTGCCGGATATATTAAATTGCCCTGGAAAAACTTTAAGGGGCAAACTACTTCGCCATTACCTGCCAAGGAAAATGTAAATCAGTTGATTATCAAACTGGCTGAAAAGTTCGGCGGGGTTGACGAAATCGAGGATTTCATGGATTGCTATTCTACCAATGTTTTTAAGCGCAGAGGAATAGAGCAGCAGAAGAAAAAATGGGGAGATGTAGAGCATTATGTAGAACAATTGGAAGAATTGGGATTAATGCAGAATACTCCTCTGGGCAGAGTCTTTACCAGGAAAGGTCAAAAACTAAAAGACTACGTAATTAATCACAAATGCGAATTAGAAACCGAAATTAGGCGTAATATGCGCAAAGCTCCGGGAGGGGGAAACAGCCGGTTTCGCAAACTGGGTAAAGTTGAGCAAAAGACCAGCCAGGTTGAATTCACTAATCATAATAGAACTATAAATGACCCGGATAAAAACTGGTCAGGTGACCTGGCAGTCTCGCAGACTATTATACAGGCTCTAAAGAATAGTTATCTGCGGGGGGATGATCATTTAACCATCAAAAAGACCGACCTGCACTTTTATGATAAGAAGTCTTATGTACCTATAGATGTCTGTTTGCTTATGGATGCCAGCGGAAGTATGGCAGGAGATAAAAGGCAAGCTGCTTGTTATTTGGCTGAACACATGCTTTTAACCGGTAAGGAAAAAGTAGGAGTGGTAACCTTCCAGGAAAGAAGCAGCAAAATTGTGGTTCCTTTTACGCGCAACCAGAGTATCTTAAGTAAGGGCTTGGCAACGATAAGCCCGGCAGGTCTGACTCCCATGGCAGATGGTATAGTAACAGCAGTAAATCTTATAAAGAGGAGCAAGGTACGTAATCCTTTACTGGTTATGATTACCGATGGTATACCCAATACGCCATTGTGGACTATGGATGCGAAGGTTGATGCTTTAACTGCTGCAGCTCGTTTGGCGGAAAGTAAAATCCGGTTTATTTGTATAGGGGTTGAATCAAATCGCCTATACCTGGAGAAACTTACTAAACGAGCTGATGGAGCACTATACCTGGTAGATGATTTAAATAAAGAAAACTTAATAAATATTGTTCGAGCTGAGAAAAAATCTATGTTAGTTAGCCGGAGCATGGCCTAATTATTGCGACAGAAACCGTTGAAATTATTTTTATATTGACAAAATAAGGTTATTTCGTTTATAATTTTCATAATAAAAAATCGTATTTAAGCAACCCGTAGTTTGCTTTAATAACTCCTCCTTCATAATGGCGAGCGTCTGAAATATGGCGCTCTTTTTTTGTGTTGTACAAGTCATAATTGAAAGTTGTGAATCGTATTCTATTAACAGGAAGTCATCAAAATTAACCGGAATCAAGTTAGACAAGCGGTTCACAAAAGTATGGCAATTATATGAGGGGAGTGGGGTTATGACCAGAAAGTTTATTTGTCTTTTGGCAATAGTAGTACTTGCCATTTGTTTGTTAAGTGGTGGATGTTTTTCTCCTGGTAACGATACTGTAAAGGCATGGAAAGATTTGATTAAAATATCACCGCAAAAGGATACCACACAAAAAGCAAACCAGGAACCCGAACTGTCCATAGAAAAACTATTAAAAGCACAAACTGAATCCAAGGATAAGGTGAAAAATTCTGTCCCCAAGGGTGCAACTATTCAAGTTGAACTTTATTTTATTGGACCGGATGGCAAGAAATTGGTGGCAGAAAAAAGAACCATACCTAAAGTAGAGGGAATTGCCAGGAAGACAGTTGAAGAACTAATTAAGGGTCCGCAAAAGGCGGAAAATTTAGGAGTGTTTCCGGAGGGTACTAAATTATTGGATATTAATGTTAAACCGGATGGACTGTGCGTGGTTGATTTGAATTCCCGGGCCAGACAAGTTGATAATCAACATCAAGAAGAGTTTATGGTGCATGCTATTGCCAATACATTAGGGCAATTTCCTACTATTAGCGGGGTAGATTTCATGATTAATGGGGAAAGAGTCGATAGTATAGGTCAGTTTGTAGATCT
>JBDKUD010000035.1:0-4417 GCA_039679805.1 Syntrophomonas sp.
CATGGATTAAAAGATTTTGCTGCTTATGTGAATAAAAACAAAGAAACAATCAATCAACCGCTATACTTTGAAGCCCAGAAGGACGAAATCATAGTTAAAATAGCGGTACAATATAACAATGGTTATAGTGAAAATCTATATTCGTTTGCTAATAATATTAGGACTCAGGAGGGCGGAACCCATGAAGTCGGTTTTAAAAACGCTCTTACCCGGGCCATAAACGATTATGCCAAGAAAAGTGGTATGTTAAAAGAAACTGATCCCAATCTTTCCGGCGAAGATATTCGGGAAGGTATGGTTGCGATAATATCAGTACTGGTTAAAGATCCCCAGTTTGAAGGCCAGACTAAAACTAAACTGGGAAATACCTTTATTAGAGGTATTGTGGACAGCGTTGTATATGACGGACTGGAAGACTTTCTTAATGAAAATCCTCCGATAGCCCGAAAGATTTTGGATAAGGCTATTTCCGCCCGCCGGGCTCGTGAAGCAGCCAAAAAAGCTCGGGAATTAACCAGACGTAAGAGTGCGCTGGAATCAACCGCCCTGCCCGGAAAACTAGCGGATTGCAGCAGCCGCAATCCAGCTGAATCAGAATTATTTATTGTCGAAGGTGACTCCGCCGGTGGTTCAGCCAAACAGGGCCGAGACAGAACCTACCAGGCCATACTTCCGCTGCGGGGAAAAATACTGAACGTAGAAAAGGCCCGTTTGGACAGGGTATTATCGAATGAAGAAATCAGATCCTTAATAACAGCTATGGGAACCGGCATATCCGAGGATTTTGATATTAGTAAGGCCCGCTATCATAAATTAATAATAATGACTGATGCGGATGTAGACGGAGCTCATATAAGAATTTTGCTTTTAACATTCTTCTACCGGTTTATGCGCCAGTTGATTGAAAATGGCTATGTCTATATTGCCCAGCCTCCTCTTTACGGCTTAAAAAGAGGTCAGGAAATTCATTATTTCCATAAGGATGACAAAATGAATGAATTTATTAACAATTCGGAGAAAAAGTGGTCAGTACAGAGATATAAAGGACTGGGAGAAATGGATCCCCACCAGTTATGGGAGACTACCATGGATGCTGACAATCGTACCCTGTTGCGGGTTACTATAGATGATGCCATGCGGGCTGATGATATTTTTTCCGATCTGATGGGTGATAATGTAGAACCACGCAAGCAATTCATCCACGAAAATGCCAGGTATGTAGTTAACCTGGATATTTAGTATTTTTGCAAGACATTTAGCGAGGTGAGGACTATGGGAGAAGATAACCTGTTCGATCGGGTAACAGCTATAGATATAGAAAAAGAAGTAAAAAAATCGTTCTTGGATTATTCCATGAGTGTAATAGTATCACGCGCCATCCCTGATATCCGGGATGGGCTTAAACCTGTACACCGGCGCATTTTATACGCTTTATATGATCAGGGCATGACCCATGATAAGCCCCATAAGAAGTCAGCCAACATCGTCGGTGAAGTAATGGGTAAGTATCACCCCCACGGTGATTCGGCCATTTATGAGGCCATGGTAAAATTGGCCCAGGATTTTTCGATGCGCTATCCTCTGGTAGACGGCCATGGCAACTTCGGATCAATAGATGGGGATTCGGCAGCAGCAATGCGTTATACGGAGAGCCGTATGTCTAAAATTGCTTCCGAACTTTTGAAAGATATTGATAAGGATACGGTGGATTGGCGGCCTAATTACGACGATACCAGGAAAGAACCAGAAGTTTTACCGGCCCGTATTCCTAATTTACTATTAAATGGTTCCTCCGGTATTGCGGTGGGAATGGCTACTAATATACCTCCGCATAACCTGAATGAAATAGTAGACGGCATAAAAATGATAATTGATAATCCGGAAGTTAGTATTGAGGATTTAATGTCCGTAATACCAGGGCCCGATTTTCCTACGGCCGGAATTATCATGGGCAACAAAGGGATAAGACAAGCTTATCTAACCGGCCGGGGCTCAATAAAAATCCGTTCCCGTTATACTATTGAGGAAAAGAAAAATGGTCGTAATGCCATAATAGTTACGGAAATACCTTATCAGGTTAATAAGGCGCGATTAATTGAAAAAATAGCCGAACTAGTGCGGGATAAAAAGGTGGAAGGCATTGTTGATTTAAGAGATGAGTCCGACCGCAATGGGATTAGAGTGGTTATTGAAGTCAGACGGGATGTAAATGCCAACATAGTTGTTAATAAACTATTTAAACATACGCAACTCGAAGACAGCTTTGGATTCAATATGTTAAGTTTGGTTCATGGGCAGCCACTTACGCTTAACCTGAAGCAGATGATTGAATATTATATCGAGCATCGCCAGGAGGTCATAACCCGCAGAACCCGGCATGACCTTCAAGTAGCACAAGATCGACTACATATTGTGGAAGGCTTAAAAATAGCTCTGGATAACCTGGACGAAATAGTGAGCCTGATCAGAAATTCCCGGGACCGGGAAACAGCGCGTAATGCATTAATTTCACGTTTTGGTCTGACCGAGATCCAGGCCAATGCCATTCTGGATATGCGACTGGCCCAGTTGACCGGACTGGAAAGAGATAAACTGGAAGATGAATATAATGAATTACTGGCCCGTATTGCAGATTTTGAAGATATTTTAGCTAATCCGCACCGAATTTTGGAAATGATAAAAGAGGACCTGGATGATGTAAAGAAAAAATATGGTGATAGCCGCAGGACAACCATTAGTCAGGAAATAAGTGATTATAATGTTGAAGACCTGCTGGAAGATCATGAAATTGTAATTACGCTTACCAATCGCGGATATATAAAAAGACAGCCCCTGGACACTTATAAAGCGCAAAAAAGAGGCGGCAAGGGTGTAAGTTCGGCTTCACCCCGTACCGAAGATTTTGCCAATAATGTTATTGTTACCAGTGTCCTGGCTAATATTTTATTCTTTACCAACCAAGGCCGGGTATTTTCCAACCGTGCTTACCAGATACCGGAAGCATCGCGGCAAGCCAAAGGTCTGCCGGTTATAAATCTGGTGGATTTAAAACCCGGAGAACAAGTAACCACTCTGGTGGCAGTTAAAAAATTCTACGACGACCGGCATTGCTTAATGGTTACGCAGCGGGGCATAGTGAAAAAGGTAGTTCTGTCAGCTTTTGAAAATATAAGAAAAACCGGTTTAATTGCCATAAACCTGACTGATGATGATGAATTGGTGGGAGCATTACGAGTTGACGGCAATGATAAAATAATGCTAGTCACTTCTGACGGATTGTCGATAATGTTTGATGAACAACAGGTAAGACCAATGGGAAGAACTGCTGCCGGGGTTAAAGGAATAACCTTGAGCAAGGATGCCCGGGTTATCGGTGTTGGCAAATACCGGGAAGGTGCGGATGTATTGCTGGTTACTGAAAAGGGCTATGGAAAAAGAACCGGTATTAAAGAATTTAAACTCCAAAACCGGGGCGGAAAAGGCTTAAAAACCATTGAAGTAACCCGGAAAAACGGTGAACTGGTTGGATTCCAGATGGTTAACGAAGGTGATGAACTGGTAATTCTGACTAGTGAAGGCCATATAATTCGTTTGGAGATCGGGGATGTATCTCTGCAGAAACGCTATTCTCGCGGAGTGTTATTGATGAGAATACCTGGCGAAGACCGTATTGTGGGTGTAGCCAGATTTAAAGTAGAGAAAGAAGAGTAATACTGATTATAGTTAATTTACTGGAGGGACTTTATTATGGAGGAAAAAGGAACTTTTATAGTTAAGACAGGACTTGCCCAAATGTTAAAGGGCGGCGTAATTATGGATGTAACAACGCCGGAGCAGGCTAAAATTGCTGAGGAAGCAGGAGCTTGTGCTGTAATGGCCTTGGAGAGAGTACCGGCTGATATCAGAGCAGCGGGTGGAATAGCCCGTATGGCGGATCCGACTATAATAACCAGAATAATGGATGCTGTTTCTATACCAGTTATGGCCAAATGCCGCATCGGGCATTTTGTAGAAGCGCAAATCCTCGAAGCACTAGGGGTAGATTATATTGATGAGAGTGAAGTCCTTACCCCGGCAGATGACAAATATCATGTCAACAAACATGCCTACAAGGTGCCATTTGTATGCGGTGCCCGGAATCTGGGGGAAGCCCTGCGCAGAATTGGTGAAGGTGCCGCTATGATACGTACTAAAGGTGAACCGGGTACCGGTAATGTTGTCGAGGCCGTACGTCATATGCGTCAGGTCATGGATGAAATCAGATGGGTAAGCAATTTACCGGAAGAAGAGCTAATGACTGCTGCCAAAGATATGCAGGCACCTTATGAACTGGTAGTGGAAGTAGCTAAATTAAAGGGTTTACCGGTAGTGAATTTTGCAGCTGGTGGTATTGCCACCCCCGCTGATGCAGCACTGA
>JBDKUD010000336.1:0-13637 GCA_039679805.1 Syntrophomonas sp.
TGGGGATTGAGGACGATAAGGGAGAATTTATTCCTCTGATTCCTGCCAATACATCATACCCGGTGGAGGAATCCAATTTATTTACTACTGTGGAAGATCAACAAGAGGAGGTGATTATCCACATACTGCAGAGGGATGAATTGGGTGAGGAAAGTGAAGGTCCAGGTGTTTCTCTGGGTAAATTTCACCTGGCGGGAATACAAAAGGCGCAAGCAGGAGAGCCCAATATTGATGTAACCTTTAATATTGACAGGAATGGCATCCTAAATGTATCCGCGATGGACATAGATACAGGAACACAAAACCAGGTACAGATAACTGAGGTAAGTTATGCTTCAGGAAATAAGCCGTTGGCCCGTCGCGGCAAGGATCTGACAATTTTATAGTAATGAGATTAGGGAGGGTTAATGATGGCAAAGAAATTAGAGAAGCCTGCCAGTATGGATTCAGCCGAGAAAACCGGTATCACCATTAAGAGAGAAAATAGTGATGATATTGCCAAAAAGAGAGAAGTAGCCAGAAAGATGGCCCAGGAAAAGGCCCGCGCCCGCACTCTGGCTAAACAACAGGCCATGGCGGAAAGAATAGCTTCTGCGTCCGAGCAGTTGTTGGCGGGAATTGAGGAATCCAATGCATCCGCCCAGGAATTTTCCAAGCTGATGAACAACCTGGCCACTAATGGCCAGCAGTTAGGTGGCAGTGCGGAAGAGATGCGGGTCGGAGCGGTCCAGATTAACCGGTCAGCTCTAGAATTGCAACAAACTATGGAAACACTTAAAAATCTGACCCAGAATGGGGTTGGTGCAGTAGAACTGTCGCAAAAAGGCATGGAGGAAATGAACAACCAGCTCAAGGAGTCCGCTACCAAGAATGAACAGTCTGGTAAACGCATCGAAGAGTTGGAGGTTCAATCACGACAGATAGGTGACATTGTCCAGGCAGTAGTCATGATAGCTGACCAAACTAATCTTTTAGCTTTGAATGCTGCTATTGAAGCCGCCCGCGCCGGGGAACATGGCCGGGGCTTTGCGGTAGTGGCTGATGAGGTCAGAAATCTGGCCGAGATTTCCGAAAGATCGGCTCGTGATATCCGGGGAGTGGTAGATGAGATAAGAACCGGAGTCGAAGAAGTAGTTAAGGAAATTAACGAAGTGGTTGAAAAATTTGCCACCATGCAGACTGAAACTGAAGAGGCCCATGGTGGATTTAAAAAGATAGGCGAGTTATTCGGCCAATATGCTGATATTATTACTGAGGTAACCGATGGCAGCCTGGAGCTGCAAGCCAAGGCCAATGAACTCCTGAGCGCCAGTGAGACGGTAGCTTCTTCCGCTGAACAGCTGATAGGTGGTACCCAGGAATCGGCCAAAGCAGTAGCAGAACAAAGCAAAGCTATGGACGAAGTCAACACTGCTACCCAGGAACTAACGGATATGGCCGATGAGCTGAAAACCTCGACCAATATCAACAAATCCGCAGAAGAGATTGCTTCTACGGCTGAACAACTCTCAGCCAATATAGAGGAGGTTAGCACCTCCGCTACAGAAATAGCCAGTGCTTTGGCGCAAATGAATAGCGGAACCCACGAAGCCAACGGGGAAACACAAAAGATGAGCGATGCCGGCCAAGAGGGCAAGATCGTAATGGATAAAATACTAACTTTGTCATCCCAGGCAGCAGAATATTATGCTGAGGTGGAAAAATTACTGGAGAACAGCCGGGTTTTGGCCCGAAAGGTATGGAAAGGCGTACAGGATACCATACCTTCTTATGATGTGACCAATTCCTCCATTGAAGCTCTGCAGGATAAAATTCGCCGTATCGAAAAGATTGTAGATACCATTGAAAACGTTTCCATACAGACCAACATGCTGGCGGTTAATGGCTTTGTAGAAGCAGCGACTGCCGGAGAACATGGCCGCGGCTTTGCTGTGGTGGCCGGTGATATTAGGAATCTGGCTACCGAGTCGGCCGAAAATGCGGATAAGATCAAAGATCTGGTAAGGGATATCCAGACCCAAATGAGCAAAGTAGTAGGTGAAGTAGCCCAGGCAGAAGGGGCTTCCCGTAAAGCCGATGAGACCATGTATACTACTGCAGAAAGAAATTCAGCGGTGACCAATGCTGTTGCTGATATAGGTGTTAACCGGGCTATTTTGGCCGAGAAAACCAAGCAAATTCAGGTGGCGTTAGATCAGGGAGAAAAATTGGCCCAGGATATGGTTAGTGTTATTGGGCATACTGGGGAACTTGTAGAACAGGCTTCCAATGTTGGCGATGAACAAGCCAAGGCTACCAACGAACTGGCCAATTCCATTGAAGAAATTGCATCAATTGCTGATGAGATGCAGGTCAATTAATCCAGGGAGAAGAGCTTATTTATGAGGAGGGATTGAGATGAAGAGTGATAGTGTATTCTCCTCGGATGAAATGCAATTGGTAACATTTATATTGGGCAATGAAAACTTTGGCCTGGATATCATGAATGTTCAGGAGATAATTAGGATACCGTCTATAACGGTAATTCCCCAGGCTCCGGATTATGTGGAGGGGATAACCAACCTGCGCGGAAATATCCTGCCGGTTATCGATACCAGGGTCAAGTTTGGCATGGAGCGGGTAGAACGTGATATGTCCAGCCGGGTAATAGTTATAGATCTGGGAGGTAAAACAATAGGCATGAGCGTTGACGCGGTTTCTGAGGTATTGCGGGTAGAGAGTGATCGCATTGAAGCAGCGCCGGCTATGGCAGGAGTAGATGATGGTTCTATTGCGGGAGTAGTAAAAGTCAACGATGGCAAGAAACTGGTTATGATACTTGAAGCATCACGATTAGGCAGTATAGACCAGGCAGAGAAAGGTAACGCAGTAGCTTCCAGGGCGGGTAAAGATGTCAACCGGGCCGAAGAAAATAAAATTCAAGAAGTTCAGTTAGTTTCTTTCTTGCTGGGAAATGAAGAGTTTGCGGTGGAAATTGAAAATGTCCGGGAGATTATTCGTTACCCGGAAATAGTTAAAGTACCCAATGTCCCGGAATATATTAAAGGGGTTATATCTTTGCGGGACAATTTGATGCCCATTGTTGACATGCGGCTCAAATTGGAAACCGGTAATGAGGATATAACTGACAGCACCCGGGTTGTGGTAGTAGATGTTGAAAACATGACGGTTGGGTTAGTGGTAGACCGGGTTTATGAGGTAGCCCGTATTCCCAAGGATACTATTTTCCCGCCTCCCCAAGCTTTGGCAGGCCAAGCCCGGGAACGGCTAAAAGGTATTGCCCGGATTGACGGGGGCAAACGCATAATTATGCTAATTGATCCCGGAGATATAATGTCCATAAAAGAACTCCAGGATATTGGTGCTATGGATAATAAAGATAAAGAGCGGGTTGAGGAAGAAATCAGTCAAGTGGATAATATGGATGAAGAACAGATGGTTGTTTTTAAATTAGCCGGGGAGCAATATGGCATACGTATAACCCAGGTCGAGGAAATAAACCGGCTTTCCAATATTACCAAAGTACCACGGGCGCCAAGATTTGTGGAAGGGGTTATTAACCGCCGGGGAGATGTAATTCCGGTTATCGATCTTAGAAAACGATTTGACATTGATTATAAGGAATATAATGAATTCACCCGGATTATTGTCAGTGATATAAACAATAAAAAGATTGGTATTATAGTTGACGAAGTTCTGGAGGTGCTAAGAATATCTAAAAAATTGCTGGAAGAAGCTCCCGATATATTGCAGGGAAATCAGGTACAGAAATTTATGGACGGAATAGCCAACCTGAACGACCGTATGATTATGATGCTTGATCTGGAAAACATTTTAGTGGAAAAGGAATGGCAAAAGCTTGACGGTCTAGGAAAAGAGGAAGAAAAAGCTCCTAAAGTTCAGGCACCCAAGCTCAAGAAACAAGGTAGGAGCAATCAAAGTGATTAAAGTATTAATTGCTGATGATTCAGCCTTAATGCGTAAAATGTTAAAAAAGATACTTACCACCGACCCGGAAATAGATGTAGTAGCTACTGCTCGGGACGGTAATGATGTGGTGCAGAAAGCCCGGGAACTAATACCCGACGTTATTACCATGGACATCAATATGCCAGGTTTGGATGGAATTACTGCTTTGCAATATATAGTAAACGAAAGAATATGCCCGGTAGTTATGGTTTCTTCCTTAACCCAGGAAGGAGCCGCAACTACCTTCGAGGCACTGGAATTAGGTGCTTTTGATTATATAGCCAAACCAGGCGGGACAGTATCCAGTAATCTTGAATTGGTGAGCGGTGAGTTAATTGATAAAGTTAAAACGGCAGCACGGTTAAAAGAACGTGGTAAAGTAACGGAACGACTGGCCCGGGATAAGCATAAAAAGAGTAGAAGTCCCAAGGCGGGAAATACCCGCGGTAAAATCACCAAGGCGGTGGCCATGGGGATTTCCACCGGGGGCCCCAAAGTTATATATGAAGTACTGCCATTATTACCGGCAGATATAAATGCCATTATGTTTATGGTCCAGCACATGCCGGCTAATTTTACTTCTACTTATGTAAAAAGACTTAACCAATCCTGCCAGATAGAAGTAGTCGAAGCTAGGGCAGGTATGAAAGTGGAACCTGGTGTTTTATATGTAGGAAGCGGGGGCCGCCATCTAACTTTGGTTAAGAATACAATGGGTGATGTGATGCTGCGCTTACCGTCAAAACCGGAGCACCTCTTTATTCCCTCGGTTAGTATAATGATGCAGTCAGTGTTAAATGTATATGGGGACAAAACTGTCGGAGTTATTATGACCGGGATGGGAAGCGATGGTGCTGATGCTATGGTGAATATTCGCCAGGCTGGGGGAGTAACTATTGCTGAATCAGAAGAGAGTGCTATTGTTTTTGGTATGCCGGGAGAAACCGTAAAGCGGGGAGGAGCTGCGGTTGTGACTCCAATCTGGAATATTGCCCGCGAAATAATGCGGGCTGTCAATAATTAAAATATTGCTAATAAAGGGAATTTACTTGTTTGTATTAACACCGTTAAGTAAGGGGGGGGAAATAATGAGAGGCGTGAAGCCGGATGGGACACCGATAAGAGTTATGGCAGTAGATGATTCTCCAATAACCAGAAAAATGATAAAAAAAGCATTGGAACCAGAGGGATTTAATATTGTTGGAGAAGCAGGCAATGGTAAGGATGCGGTTGAGTTATATTCTCGTATTCAACCGGATGTAATTACCATGGATGTTACCATGCCTATTATGGATGGACTGGATGCTGCCTTTGCGATCAAACAAATTAATCCCAAGCAACGGATTATTATGTTAAGTGCTATGGGTGATAATGATATTATGGCTGAAGCCAAGTCAAAAGGAATTAATGATTTTTGCTCCAAACCCTTTAAACCTCAGGATATGGTGGAGAGGGTTCTTAAAGTAATGGGGGAATGAGGTAGAAAATCATGAGTGCCAATTCATATATGACACCTTTTATTAAAGCTACAATAAAAGTATGCAAAGAAATGCTGGATCTGACAGTTAGCAGTGCCCATTCTGAGAATGAAGGAGATTCCTTTTTATCCCGGGGGTTTATTGTGATTGTGGGATTTACTGGTGGCTGGCGGGGCAGATTTTTCCTGGATATGCCGCATTCCACAGCTATTAAACTGGCGCAGATTCTAACCGGAGAAGAATACCAGTCGGTAAATGAGGAAGAAGTTCTGTTGTGCGGTGCAGAAATTGGAAATATCATTAGCGGCAATGCTATAACTGATGTTAACAATACTCAGTCAGGCTTTAATATTCGTCTTACCCCACCCAGTGTTTTTGCTGGTGAGGATGTAAGCTTATTTAATGTTCACCTCAGCTCCTGGTCGGTACTGATGCAAACTGAGGTGGGAGAAATCAAGATAAATGTTGCGGTTGAGGAGGCGAATAAATAGTTGTGGATATTCAATATGTAAACGCCTTTATTAGTGGATTAATTAATGTTTCCGGTATGCTGGGTATGAGTGATCTCAAGAGAACCGGTCTCAATAAAAGAGAAAAGTTATTGACAGATAAAGATGTTAATATAATTATTGGACTGACCGGGGGGCTGGAAGGCAATGTCGTTTTGTCTATGCATGAATCTACCGCCCGTAATATTGCTTCCATTATGATGGGAGGAATGCCGGTTAATGAGTTTGACTTTATTCCCCGCAGTGCATTGTGTGAATTGTCCAATATGGTTGCCGGTAATAGTGTGAGCAGCCTTGAACAATTGGGAGTCCTGGTCAATATTACTCCACCTACGCTTATAAATGGTTCCAACCTGGTGGCAATGATTAGCCAGGTAGAAACTCTGGTTATTGATTTCAGTGGTACCCCTGGAAACATAGAAATGAATGTGGCTATTGAGAGTTAGAGATGTCTTCCTGCCGGTTGTTTTATATGTGTTTTAAACGGTAATATAATGAACTGCGCGATATATTAAGATATTTGGCAGTTTCAGTTTTATTACCGTTATGCATTTCCAGCGCTTTCAGAATAATGTCATTGGAAAAATCGTTTAGAGATAAACCGTCTGTAGGAAGGGCAAAATGTTTGGAATTTTCTTTAGTATTGCTTTCTTCCCGCCCGCTAGTTCCAGTCCCTACATCCTGCAGGATATCCAGATGAGATGGCTTTAGTTCATGGTCATTCCACATTAAGGTTACCCATTCCATGGTATTGCGTAATTCACGAACATTTCCCTGCCAGTGGTAAGACATTAATAGGTTGGCAGCCTGCCGGCTGATAGTTCTAAAATTTTTATTTTTTTCTTTGGCAAACTGTCTTAAAAACATTAGTGCCAGTGGTAATATATCTTCCTGACGTTCCCTTAATGGCGGAATAAAAATATGAGCAACATTCAGCCGGTAATATAAATCTTGCCGGAAAGTACCCTTGGCTACCATCTTGGCAATATTTTGATTGGTGGCACAAATAACCCGCAGATCGGTTTTTTCCAGGTTAAGACCACCAACCCGGTAGAACTCTTTTTCCTGGAGAACACGCAATAGTTTTACCTGTAAACTGATGGGTATTTCTGATATTTCATCTAAAAACAAAGTACCTCCTTTCGCCATGTCTATTTTGCCTTTTTTGCCACGCGGAAGGCCTCCGGTAAAAGTACCTGGTTCATACCCGAAGAGTTCAGTTTCAAATATACTGGGAGTAAGAGCAGCACAGTTAAGGGCAATAAAAGGAAGCGAGACATTCCCCGGTCCATAGTGAATATACCTGGCGATAAGTTCTTTGCCGGTTCCAGTTTCACCCTCAATCAAAATAGGAATTGTTCGGTCAGTATGCAGTTTATCACCCAGTCCGAAAATATTTTTTATTACCGGCGAAAAGATGCAAATCCCATCTAACGAAGTTTCTCTGGTCTGAATATCAGGTGAATGATCTGTGTCATCTATTAAGGTGCCTGAAGTTTCTGGCGACATACTAAAAATCTGAGTTTTTTGTTTAGAAGCCTGATGCTCGGCAACACGGCCGATTACTTTTACCAGATCGTCAATATTCAGTGGCTTAAGCAGGTAATCGAAAGCCCCTAACCGTATAGCCTTGATGGCTGTGTTCATATCGCTGAAGCCAGTAAGTACAACCATATCTACATCGGCACCACTAGGTAAAGCACGAATATTCTCCAGTAATTCCAGCCCTGACATGCGAGGCATGCGGTTGTCAGTCAAAACCAGGTTAAATTCAGTTGTAGGAAAGACATCCAGGGCTTCTTTACCATCGGACTTTTCAATAACTTCATGGCCAAGTTTTCTTAAAATTCAGCTAAACATCCTCTGCTCCTATATTCATCATCAACGAGGAGAATATTCATTTCAAGTCATCACCTCTGGGTTTATTGATAAATGGTGGAAAGCTCAATCATTCATTATTACTAATTAAATAACGGGTTCTAAGAAAATACCATATGATTACACAAATGTAGTAATTGTGCATGTAGTTCTACATAATAAATTGAATTCCTTTATAAAAAAATCGTTAAAATTCGACATAACCAAAAGTGTTTTATATACTAAAAAGTAACTCTGCTTCGGGTTATCCGGTATAACCCGGGTGGTTAGGGGAAACCTGATAGGAAAAACTTAAACGGAAAAAGGAGCTGTTTCTAAAATTGACAGATAGAAAACTCATAGATGAGCAAAATGACCGGGGAGCACGACTGCAGCTTTGGCAAAATATTATTGATGGGCAGCGCGAGCTGGAATTAATAATTGATGGTGTTTTCATTATGGCTTCTTATAATCACCGGTCTTCCGAATTACTGATAAGAAATACCATGAAACATTTCCAATCTCAAAATGATATAGATATTTTGGTAGGGGGATTAGGAATGGGCTTTACCGTAAAAGAAGCCTGTACTTACCCTGGTATTAAAAAGATAGATGTGGTGGAAATTCAACCGGTAATTGTGAAATGGAACCAGGAGCATTTGTATAATTATAATGGCGGATGTCTTGATGATAACCGAGTAGAAATAATCATCGATGATTTTTATGATTATGTAACCGGCACTGACAAGTGCTACGACATAATCAGTATGGATATTGATAATGGACCTATGATGCTGGTTAAAGCTGACAATGAGCGCGTTTATAACCTGGACTTCTTCGAAAGAATAAAGGGAATTGTTAAGCCGGGAGGTATTTTTGTAATCTGGTCCTGCAATGAGGAACCTGGGTTACTGGAACAAACCCGGCAAGTGTTTAACGAGTGTTATATGGAAGAAGTTATTGATAATCTCCATGATCGCGCACAAAATGATAATTGTATATTATATTATTGTATAAACAGCTAAACAATCCCTTGCTATTCCGATAGCCTCTTTTAATGTACACCAAGATCATACAAAATTTGGTGTACATTATTGTTTCCGCCTATATTAAAGAGAAGTGCAGATATCTACGCCCAGTTCAAGCTAGGATATTTTATGTTTATGAGAAGCAAGAATTTAGATACTTTTCTTGGTATCTATATAATACGTGATATAATATGACGGAAAATTAAACAAGGCAGATAAAAATATAAATAATATAGTTTCACTAATGTCTATCCTGAAAACAAAGGACATTGTAGTTGAAAAAAGACAAAGACGAGGTTTTCGGCATCTACCCAATTTCCCGTAATCCAGCAATAGATGATAATGATTATTCTATTTTCGTATATAAACAAGTTGTGATTTAAAAACTGGAGGTAACTTGTCTATGAAAGCTAACGACAAGTATGATATATCCTTTTCTGGTGAATTTGTGGACAAGGCTCTAGAAAGGGAATTCTTACATTATGATATGAAGTATTATTTAAAAATTATAGGACCTGTTGCCATTATATTTGGACTAATATTTATGACGTTCATAATTTCTGATTATTTTGCCATTGAAAGTCACTCTTCATTCACGGTCATATTTCTGACCAGGTTATTCTTTCTTATGGTGTCGATTGTTTTATATTTTGCCGTAAAGAAAATTAATGATTATTCCAATCTGGTCTATTTGATAACAACATATGAGATTGTTTTTTTTGTCTCTTTCATAGTAATAATAAACCAATATGGATCAATTAGTATAATGTCATTCTTCAGTATAATGGCTATTACTTTAGCAGTATATATAATACCTAACCGGTTGATCAATTCACAAATTATTTCTGTCCTTTTCGCCCTATCTTTTTTCATATTTTATTATAATCATATAGAGCACATGGAAACTAGTATGCTCTTGGAGCTTGTTGGATACAGTCTGATATTCATTACATTCGGCAATATACAAGCCTACCTAACCAATTTTTATAGGAGGAAACAGTTTGCAGACAGCAGGGAGCTTTTAAGATTGTCAGTAACTGACTCACTGACAGGCATTTACAACAAGGCCAAATTTAATCAGGAACTTGACTGGTGGATTGATTTTTGCAACAGGTATGGGAGTCCCCTTTCCCTTGTTATCTTTGACATTGACAATTTTAAGAAAATTAATGATAACTACGGGCATCTTACTGGTGATAATATTCTTAAAAGTATTACTTTATTAATAAAGAATACTATTCGGAACACTGATATTTTTGCCAGGTGGGGCGGGGATGAATTTGTAGTACTTCTTCCCAATACTGATATTGAACAGGCTATAGTGATAACGGAAAGGATGAGGAGTTGCATCCAGAAAAGTAAATGTGATGGAGTAATAAATGTTACGTGCAGTTTTGGACTGGTGTCGCTCCTGAATAATGAGAATACTGAATCACTGCTGCAGAGAGCAGATAAGTTCCTTTACAAAGCTAAAGAACAAGGTAAGAATACTGTTGCATATGAGGTTGGCAAAGGTGGAGAACAGATAAAAGCAAGTACATATGTCAAATCCATTTAGGATATCATCGCCAATGCGCAGAAGAAAAACAGGTGGATTTTTGCTTCCAGTGCCCGGAATTTCCCTGCGGACAAACAGGACTTGATGAAAATCTCTATCGGCGCCATGTAGCCATAAACAAAAGGATGCAGGAAATCGGCCCGGAGGCTTATTATCAGGAGACCAAAGATGTTCCGCGATACTAAAACCAGGGGCGCAAATCGCTTTTTCACTGTCTTGGCATAACGCTTTTTAAAGCTTTACATAAGGTTGGTATTCTTTATACATGTATGAAAAAGGGAAGCAAACCTATTTATTTTCTGATGAGGATCGTTGGTTTATTGAAAGAAAATAGAGATGAAACTCTTTAAACATCAGTACAGGAAAACTGATTGATACGTACGTACTTTTTCCCCGTAAACAAGTTAGAGACAGTTTCTAATGTTATTTTAGGCATTAAAAGCTGTCTCTTTTTATTGTTCGAATATTAAAGATATGATCTCTAAGAATCTACTAATATGAATAGTATGTTATAATTTACCTATAATTAGCAAAATTGTACGTTATTATACTGATTATGTTTATTTGTGGAAGTTCAAGAAACAGCGGAAAACTGCTATCTTTATTTCTTATATTTAATGGAGAACTGAGAACAAGAAATGAATTGATAGTCGGGATGATTTGATGATTAATATCAAGCCCGAACAGTGATCTATGTTTTCCTAATTAACAAGATGCAAAAAGAGGGTTTACCATGAAAGACTATTCGGAAATATTTGGAATACTACCTGAAAGAATAGAAAATCATGTTAAGAATGATAAAGGCCGTTTGGCTTTTAAGAGTATATTTAGAGATCCGTTGTTTATAGTTCGTGAAGAAAACGATAATGATTATGGAGTTGATATTTGTATTGAAGCGCTTGTTAATGATGGCAAATCTCCAACCAATATCCGAACCCATATTCAGTTGAAATCTTCTGGTAAAAGAGCTAATAAAAATGGAGTATATAGCTATAGCGTAGATATATCAAATCTAAACTATCTAGTTAATCATCCATATTCTTTTTACGCATTTTATTCCATAAGTGAAGACAAGTTTTATTATAAAAATGCTGAACAAGTTTACCTATTACACAAGTCAAATATTACTAAAAAAAATAACTCTATTACTATTAATTTCAGCGAAGAAATTAATACTGATTCTATCCACCTTATTCATCAGAATTTAATTGATATAGCAATATTATTTAAAGACATACGTATTAAGTTACATGAAGGGGGATTCAGACCGGGGGCAAAACTAGTATATGGTGAATTAGTGTTTGAATCTTCGTGTGAATGCTTTAATGAATATTTATTGAAGAATAATTTGGCTTATGTTTATTCAACAGATGAAAATGGCAAGGTAGTTTTCTTACATAACCTTATATGGGAATCACATCATGGTCAAATTCCTAGGGGTTATCAGGTATATCATGTTAATGGAAATACCTTGGATAATCGAAGTGACAATCTTGATATTATGAAAACAATCGATAATTTTGATATTGAGGGTTTTCAAAAGGAAATAGAAGAATCTCAAGCACATAACATCTTGGCAGTGATTCTGGAAGGAAAATATGCAAAACTTAGGGATGTTCCAATTCCCCCCTGTACAATGTTTTATAAAATAATAAATGAATTAGAAAAAAACGGATGGAGTGCAAGTAACAAAGAAATAACAATGATTAAAAGAGAAATGAATAAACGCCTTGGCATGGATTTCCAATAATATTTGAGGTTGTCATGTGGACGGGGTTATTGACAACACCCAACTTCCCATTATTCACATGATTACAATCAGATAAAGCATTTCGAATTAGGCTAATAATATGAATATTAACACCAATTTATAAAAGAAAAAATGAGGTTGTACTAATGAAACTAAATACTGTAGAAGAGCAACTGTTGTTTGCTACATTGCGAATTGAATCTTTGAATGCTAATAATAATGTAATTGGGATAGGAACTGGCTTTCTAGTCAACAAGGAAATTAATCCTAATGAATATGTGATTTATTTGGTTTCGAACAAACATGTTTTATTTGCATCAGACACCATAAGGATTGTATTTACCAATAAGAGTGCAGATGGATTAAGCCCTGATATAGGAAAAGTATCCTCATTTACTATCACAGACGTCAAGCGAAATTTACATATACACAGAAACCCTAATATTGACATAGCCGTTTTCCCAATCACAGGGTTGTTTGTTAATGCTCCAGAATTATTTTTTAAGGGAATTGACTATAAGATGTTTGCTAATTTTAACGAAGAATTTTTAAGTGTTGCACAGAATGTAAAGTTTATTGGATATCCAGACAATCGATATGATACTAAAAATAATTTGCCCCTAATAAGAACTGGTTTGATTTCAAGTTACCCCAAAGTAGATTTTAATGGAGATCCTGTATTTGTTATAGATGCACAAGTATTTCCAGGGTCAAGCGGAAGTCCAGTTATGATAAATTTATCTGTTGAACATTGGAAAACAGGTAACATTATTATTGGAGGAGAACCACAAATAAAACTATTAGGTGTTGTTGCTGCAACAATGATTCGAAATAATAGACTGCAATCGCTCAATACATCGAACGTACCACAAATTGGTACTCAAGAAGTTATTGGATTGGGTATAGTTTATAAATCTACAGCCCTTAAACAGATAATTGACAATATTTAGTAAAGCAATTCAACTTCTCGTTATTCATATATTGAGGGAAAAGCACCTCTGCTGATAAGGCTAATAATGCGAAGTATGTTATAACTGCGCAGCTTTTTAATTGGCCTATTTGTCTTCGGTGTTTCTTTGCTGAAGTAAAAGTATTAAGCTATCCAATTTATTAAGTAACTGATTCCTATAACCGTTTTGCTTTTTAAGGTACCAAAATATTAATACTACGATAGCAATCGGTATCAATATGTTAAGTAGAGACCAAAACATAACAAAATAATTACCGAAGGCGGGCGCACTACCGATCGGTTCGACAGGAAGAGGATTATTCATTTAAAGTACCTCCATTGTTATAAACAATTTAACTTATTTTACCATGATCAGCGTCAAAAGCGAGCGAAATAATGCATTTCGGGGTCGAAGAGCCATATATGTCATACAACGGATAAACTTATTCGGAGTTAAAAAAAGGAAGCGGAATGATGAGCAACTTACAAGAAACGGTCCAAGCCAGGCTGTTTGAATTGCAGGATTTAAAGTACAAAGA
>JBDKUD010000269.1:0-16696 GCA_039679805.1 Syntrophomonas sp.
GTGTTTATAATGCCCTGGCAGCAATTGCTTTTGCATTAAAAGAAGGTATTGACCCACGGGTAATTAAGCAAGCTTTAGAAAAAGTTCAAGGTGTACCGGGCAGGTTCGAGCAGGTGGATTGCGGTCAGGACTTTACTGTTATTGTGGATTATGCCCATACCCCGGACGGCCTTAAAAATATTTTGGAAACTGCTCGGCAAATAGTAGAGAATAGACTGATTACTGTGTTTGGCTGCGGAGGAGACCGGGATAGGACCAAGCGCCCCGTAATGGGTGAGATTGCTGCCCGATACAGTAATTTTTGTATAATTACTTCTGATAACCCGCGCAGTGAAGATCCCCAGGCTATAATTAATGATATTGTCCCCGGAGTCAATAAAGTGGAAAGTTCACGCTATTCCATTATTGCTGACCGGAAGGAAGCTATACGTCATGCTATATACCTGGCCCGTCCCGGTGATTTAATAATTATTGCGGGTAAAGGACATGAGACTTACCAGTTGGTTAAAGACCAGGTATTGGATTTTGACGACCGTAAAGTAGCAGCAGAGTTTTTGAAAGGAAAGAAAAATGATTGAGGTTACCCTGGAATTTGTTCTAAATAGTGTTAACGGTAGGTTGTTGTGTGGAAATAAAGATAGTATTGTCTGTGACGTATCAACCGATTCACGGACAATAAGTCCAGGTACCCTGTTTATTGCTCTCAAAGGAGATAATTTTGACGGCCATGATTTTGCCATGGCTGCTCTGCACCAGGGTGCTTCAGTTGCTGTAATAGACAAAATGGTAGATATATCCGAATGCCCGGCTGGCTGTGGGATTATTATGGTTAATGATACGCTGGAAGCATTACAGCAACTGGCCACAAGTTACCGTGCCAAATTTGATGTTCCCGTAGTTGCAGTTACAGGTAGTGTTGGCAAAACTACTACCAAAGACTTATTGGCTTTTTGTCTCGCATCTCGCTTTAATACCTTAAAGACACCGGGAAATTTTAATAATGATATTGGTCTGCCTTTAACTATTCTAAATCTTAATCCTGACCATCAGGTGCTGGTAGTCGAAATGGCTATGCGCGGAAGTGGAGAAATAAGCAGACTTGCTTCTATAGCCAGGCCTACTTGTGCTATTATTAGTAACATTGAGCCGGTTCATCTTGAAACCATGGGAACTCTTAATAACATTTGTCAGGCCAAATGCGAAGTACTGGCTGCTCTTAAAGATAGTGATTTTGCGTTGATAAACGGCGATAACGAACTTTTGGTAAATACTGCTCGAGATTTCAAATGTAAAAAATATACCTTTGGATATTCCCGGGACTGTGATATTCAAATCACGGATGTCGAAACTTTACCTTATGGAATTAATATTGAGTTGCGGGTGTTTGACATGAAGGAAACTCTTTTTTTGCCCATTCCGGCCCCAAAACTAGCTACTAATGTAGCTTCTGCAGCAGGAATGGCAGTTTTACTGGGTATTGATTGGGAAGATTTAAAGAGAAACCTGGCTGAATATAAAACCAGCAATAATAGATTAAATATTATTAACCTGGAAGAAGGCGGAGCAGTAATAAATGATACTTATAATGCTAACCCAGTATCAATGATGGCGGCTCTGGAAGTAAGTACAACACTTGCCCGGGAGGGAAGGACTGTGGCAGTTCTGGGGGATATGCTGGAATTAGGTGCCTATGAAGTATCCGGGCATATGCAAGTAGGAAAACGGACTGCGGAACTTGGCTTGGATATACTGGTAGCTATTGGTGAACGTGCCCGGAATATTGCTCAAGGGGCTGTTGAAGCCGGTATGAAACCGGAATCAGTTAAACATTTTAATTTAAAACAGGATAGTTTGGATTGGTTGAAAAAAAACGTTAATAAAAAAGATATCGTCCTCTTTAAGGCATCCCGGGGAATGCAGTTGGAAACTTTGTTGGAGGAATGGATGGGATAATATCTTTTGGAGGCATGTATGAAAGGATACATAATTAATACTTTATTTGCCATGGGAATTGCTTTATCGGTATCAATAGCCATGGCACCTTTTATGATACCGTTTCTGGTACGGTTAAAAGTAGGACAGAGCATTCGGGAAGAAGGCCCCAAAGGTCATTATGTCAAAGCCGGTACCCCTACTATGGGGGGAATAATTATTATTACTGCGGTAATGGTGGCCAGTTTTCTTATGGCTGGAGCCAGTACTGAAGTTCTTACTGCGGTGCTGGTTATGCTGGCCTTTGGCGGGATTGGTTTCTGGGATGATTACATTAAAGTAGTTCTTAAACGCTCACTGGGTTTGCGAGCTCGGGAGAAACTTGGGTTGCAGCTGCTTATTGGTATTATTTTTGGATTGTTGTTAATATATCATTTTCATCGCGGTTCGGAAATAATAATACCTTTTACCGGAACTGTGGTTGATATAGGTTATTTATATATTCCCTTGATAATTTTTGTATTAATTTCGACATCCAACGCCGTAAACCTTACTGATGGTTTGGATGGGCTGGTTTCAGGGATAACCTTCATAGTGGCGATAGCCTATGGGTTGGTATGTATAATGACCTCCCATTTCAATCTGCTGATTTTTAGCGGGGCACTGGCCGGAGGGTGTCTGGGATTCCTTGTTTTTAACCGCTATCCAGCTCGAGTATTTATGGGTGATACCGGCTCAATGGCTCTGGGTGGGGCTATTGCTGCTATGGCAGCCCTGACAAAATCAGAGCTGGCATTAGTTATTATTGGCGGTGTTTATGTTATAGAGACTCTGAGTGTTATCCTGCAGGTTGCGTCATTTCAAATCAGGGGTAAGAGAATATTTTTAATGAGTCCAATCCATCATCATTTTGAATTAAAGGGATGGCACGAAACACGGGTGGTTAAAGTTTTCTGGCTGCTGGCAATAGCCTTTGCTGTTTTAGGATTATTGGGTTTTAGAAATATTGGTTAGGAAGTGTTATTATAGTGGATTTTGCTGGGAAAAAAATTCTGGTGGTTGGTTTGGCAAGAAGTGGTATGGCGGCTATATCCCTGCTGCATAAACGCGGTGCCATTCTGACTGCCTGTGATATTAAAAAAGCTGAAGAACTAGGAGAAAAGATAAACCTTTTAGAGAGTATGGATGTAAGAGTTTTTGCTGCCAGTTACCCGGTCATAGACAGAAAAGCTTTTGACATGGTTGTAACCAGTCCCGGGGTGCGATTGGAATTTGAACCGATACACCAGGCTCGTTTAATGGGTATACCGGTTATTAGTGAAGTTGAACTGGCTTATGCTATTAAAGCCCCGGAAGTTGAATTGTGTGCTGTTTCAGGCACTAACGGAAAAACTACCACCACTTCATTGCTGCAATATATATTTGCAAAAGACGGGCGCAGGTCAGTGGCCGGCGGCAACATTGGAGTTCCCCTGACTACCCTTATTGATGGGATGGAAGATGGGATCATTACTGTTGAGATATCAAGTTTTCAACTGGAGACAACTATTAATTTCAAACCGCATATATGTGGCCTTCTAAATATAACTCCCGACCACCTTGACTGGCACAAGACCCTGGATAATTATATCCGAGCCAAAACCAGGATTTTTGCCAATCAAACCAGTGACGATTATACTATCCTAAATTATGAAGACCATGAAATTAGGAATATGGCTTCATCATGCAAATCAAAGGTCTTATTCTTCTCTACGGATAGAGTTTTAAAAGAGGGCGCTTTTGTAGATGATAACTATATAAAGGTAATTATAGATAATATTCAATTTAATATCTGTACATTGGACGAGGTGCTCTTAAGAGGTAAACATAATCTGGAAAACATCCTTTGTGCATCTGCTATGGCTATTGCTGCCGGAGTTGATACCCGGGTACTGCGGCAATCACTATCAAGTTTTAAAGGTATTAGACATAGATTGGAAGAGGTTGCCTCCAAGAATGGGGTTCTCTATATAAACGACTCCAAAGGAACTAATCCTGATTCAACCATCAGGGCTATTGAATCATTTAATGAACCGGTGATACTTATAGCCGGGGGTAGAAACAAAGGTTCTGATTTCGCAGAACTGGCTAAATTAATTAATAACAGGGTAAAAGAACTGGTTATATTGGGTGAAGCCAGGGAGGTTATTAAGACAGCAGTCATGGAAACCGGCTTTAGGAATATACATGAGGTAGAAGATTTCTCCTCTGCTGTTGCCAAGGCACATGAACTGTCCAACCCAGGCGATGTGGTCTTATTGTCCCCTGCCTGTGCGAGCTGGGATATGTTTGATAATTACGAGCAACGGGGCGATTTATTCTGCGAACTGGTTGGCAAGTTGGAGAATACCTATTAAAGTCAGGAGGGTTGAGGAGTGAGGCTGAAGAAAGGACCACCGGATTTTGTGCTGTTTATTACTACCCTGGCACTGGTTGGTATAGGATTGGTTATGGTCTTCAGCTCCAGTGCGGTAACATCCAATGTCTGGTATGACGATGCCTACCACTTCTTTAAGAAACAACTTGAGTGGGCAGTTATTAGTATTATAGCTATGATTGTAGTAATGAAAATAAATTACCTGCGGCTTAAAGAACTAGCAGTGCCATTAGTTGTCATATCATTAGTATGTTTGGTACTGGTTATTTCTCCGGTTGGGCATGCAGTAAAGGGTTCCAGCCGTTGGTTGGGTGTGGGACCATTTGTATTGTCACCCTCTGAATTAACAAAAATAGCGCTGGTTATGTTTCTGGCTAAGAGTATGGATACGAATCTCGATAAGATTAAATCTTTTAAGCAGGGGGTTCTGCCATATCTGATAATCTTGGCCTTAGTTGACGGGCTTATAATGATTCAGCCTGATCTGGGGACATCTGTTACCATTGCAGGTACAGTCTTCTTTTTATTAGTGGTAGCAGGTGCGCAATGGTCCCACTTGGGGTTAATCTTTATGTCTGGGTTGGGAGCGATAGGAGCAGCTATAGCTGTGGCACCATACCGTATGGAACGTGTGGTAGCCTTTCTAAACCCATGGAAATATGCTAGTGATGAAGGATTTCAGATTATTCAATCGTTATATGCGCTGGGCTCCGGGGGATTATTTGGTATGGGTCTGGGAAGAAGCCGCCAGAAATTTTTTTATCTTCCTGAACAGCATACCGATTTTATCTTTGCAATTCTGGGAGAAGAACTGGGTTTTATAGGTGCTTTTGTAGTTCTGAGTCTGTTTCTTCTATTTGCCTGGCGGGGCTATAAAATTGCCATTAATGCTCCTGATAATTATGGCAGCTTGCTGGCAGCTGGAATTACAACTATGGTAGTTTTACAGGCAGCGATAAATATTGGTGTAGTGTCAGGAGCTCTGCCGGTTACAGGAATAACCTTGCCGTTTATCAGTTATGGAGGCTCATCCCTTCTTTTTTCCATGATCGGAGTAGGACTGCTTCTTAATATATCCAGATATAGTACCTACAAATGAGGTGATAAAATATGAGAATAATTGTTACCGGAGGGGGGACGGGAGGACATATTTATCCTGCCCTCGCGATTGCTAATGGAATCAAAGAAAGGGTACCTTCTGCAGATATCTTATATGTAGGTACCGAAAAGGGAATGGAAAGTAAAATTGTACCCGGAGCAGGATTTGATTTTAAGACTATAGATATTTCAGGGATTGATCGCTCCTCTTTATTAAGGGCCAGTAAATCATTGATGAAATTTCCCCTCAGCTTCTGGCAGGCTAAAGATATAATAAAGAATTTTAGACCGGATATCATAGTAGGGACCGGTGGTTATGTATCCTATCCGGTGGTATTAGCCGGTACTTTTTTTGGCCCCAAGACGGTAATTCATGAGCAAAATGCTTATCCCGGACTTGCCAATCGTAAACTGGCTAAAAGGGTAAATTGTGTAATGCTTACCTTTGGCGAGGCGGCTGGATTAATGGATAGTAAGAATATTAAAATAACCGGATTGCCGGTACGCAAAGAAATAACGGAAGTAGATGTGGAGAAGGCCAGAGCTAGTCTGGGCTTCTCTGCAGATGTTTTTACCCTGGTAGCCTTTGGAGGCAGCCGTGGAGCTTCCAGCATAAATCGGGCAATGCTGGAACTAGTTGACAGGTACCAGAATAAAGAAATTCAAATCATATGGATTACCGGTGAATCCAACTATGAGGAAATTAAGGCACAAGTACCACACAGTCTTAATACCAAATCTACAACCTGCAAACTGCATTTGTTACCGTATATGTATAATATACAGGAAGCTCTTGGTGTTTCAGATTTGGCAGTATGCCGGGCTGGTGCCAGTACCCTCAGTGAGTTGGAAATTCTGGGGCTGCCAGCCATATTGATTCCTTATCCGTATGCAACTGATAATCACCAGGAGAAAAATGCCCGAGCTCTATTGGAGAAAAATGCAGTAGAGATGGTTATTGATGAATTCCTGGATGGAAATACTTTATTTAATATGGTTGAAACTATACGGAAAGACCGTGAAAAACTGAAAGCATTGAAAGAAAATATGCGCCATGAGGCTAGGCCCAATGCTCTAACGGATATAATAGAAATAATTTTTAATGTTTAGAAAATATACGTGCAACCTTTATAGCGACCAATAGGGAGTATCAGTGGTACCGCAGGGTGGATTTTTCGCGGCAGATTTGCCTCTTGCCATTCGAGCTAGGGACACGCCTTCCTGTCGGAGTCTACTTCGCTAACCAAAGTAGGAATGTCCCCGTGTTAATGGAATGCAAATTATTTTCATGTTGTAAGTAAAAGGACAAGTTTTGATTGTGTAACCACTTTTATTAAAAGTGCATACTATAAAATGTGAAAGTCAAGGTTGATGGTAAGAAGGAGATGAGGAAATGGCCACGATGGAAGAACAATGGGTTCACATGGTGGGAATAGCCGGCGCAGGGATGAGCGGAATTGCCCGGGTGTTACGGGAGGAAGGCATTCGGGTAAGTGGCTCGGATCTAAATAGCAGCAGTGTTACGAGTAGACTTGAAGAATTAGGAGTAGAAATATATGAAGGTCATTCTTCATCCAATGTTAAGGAGGGGATTGATTTACTGGTAATATCATCGGCTATCCCTCTAGATAACGTCGAGGTGTTACAGGCACGGGAAAAAAACATCCCTGTAATTAAAAGAGGTCAGATGCTGGCTAGAATGGCTAACTGTAAAAAGGGCATTGCGGTTGCGGGAGCACATGGTAAAACGACCACAACATCTATGATCTATATGGTTCTGGATGATTGCGGCCTTGATCCAACCTTTATAGTAGGAGGAGAAATTAGGGGTAATCAGTTGAATGCCAGGCTGGGAAAAGGTGAGTATTTTGTAGCTGAAGCTGACGAGAGCGATGCTTCATTCCTTAATCTAAAACCACATATTGCAGTAGTAACTAACATTGAAAATGATCATCTGGATTTCTACAAATCATTTGAAAGAATTAAGAATGCATTTGTTCAGTTTCTGGATCAGGTTAATCCGGATGGATTTGCTCTGTTATATGGAGGAGATCCTGGCATCCGTGAGATCACGAACCAGATTTCTTCCCGAGTACTCATTTATGGCGAAGATAATTGCTGCGATTATTATTTAGATAACTGGCAGGCGCAAGGAATGGGTTCCACATTTGATGTTTACACGAAACAAAAATATTTAGGCAATATGAAGCTTATGGTACCGGGACGTCACAATGCGTTGAATGCACTGGCGGCTGTTGCTGTGGCACTTGAGGCAGGTCTGAATTTTGAAACAATTAAAAAATCTCTTGCCAGTTTCGAGGGTACTAGACGCAGATTTCAGACTTTAGGGCAAACGGATAGTATTACAATTATAGATGATTATGCACATCATCCAACGGAAATAAAAGCTACTATTGAGGCAGCACGAAGCTTCCATAATGGTAGGCTGGTGGTGCTATTTCAGCCGCACCGTTATTCCCGTACCAAATTACTTGGACATCAAATCGGTTCGGCATTTTCAAATGCAGATTTAACAATTGTTACCGATGTGTATTCTGCGGGGGAGAAACCTATCCCCGGTATTAGTGGAAAATTAATCTATGAGGCAGCCAGGGAGGCCGGATGTAATGTAATATATATCCCCTCCTTTGCTGAAATTGAAGATTATGTTCTTAATAATTTGCAAGAAAAGGATATGGTTATAACCATGGGTGCTGGCGATATATACACTGTCGGCATTAGTATAGCTAACAAAATCATAGAGTCTATCCCACAGCCTTAATCCGGCGGAGGTGTTGGTTTTGGATAGGTTATTGATAAGGGGTGGTGTCCCCTTAAAAGGACAGGTAACGATAAGTGGTTCAAAAAACGCCACTCTTCCCATCATGGCTGCCAGTTTAATGTCATCAGGAGAAGTGGTGTTATTAGGAGTTCCTGACCTGGAAGATATAAATGTTATGTCGGAGGCACTAAGAATACTGGGAGCAAGAGTTAAGCGACAGAACGATGTTTTGATAATTGATGGCCGATCTGTTGATGGTTGTGAATTACCGGAAAGTGTTTCCCGGAAAATGAGAGCCTCAAACCTGGTTATGGGCGCATTACTGGCCAGATTTAAATCTGCCCGGGTTGCTTATCCGGGAGGATGTGCTATCGGTACCCGACCTATGGATTTACATCTAAAAGGTTTTAAAAATTTGGGGTATGAGATATCTGAAGGATATGGCTTTATTGCAGGGAAAGCTATAGCTCCATGGGGAAAAGAAATACTATTGGACTTTCCTAGTGTGGGGGCTACCGAGAATATAATAATGGCTGCTGCTATGACCGAAGGTACGACTATAATCAGAAATGCAGCTCGTGAACCCGAAATTGTTGACTTGCAGAATTTTTTGAACCGGATGGGTGCAAGAATAAGAGGAGCAGGACTGGACACAGTTAAAATTGAAGGAGTTAAAAAGCTTGGTGGAGTTGAGCATACGGTTATTCCTGACCGGATTGAAGCAGGTACATTTATGGCCGCTGCAGCTATCACCAGGGGGGATATTTTTATAGATAATATAGTAGTCGAACATATAAAACCGGTGATTGCCAAGCTCAATGAAATGGGTGTAGAAGTAATTTACTGGAATGACGGTATACGCGTGGTGGGCAAAGATTATTACCAGCCAACGGATATAAAAACAATGCCCTATCCTGGCTTCCCAACTGATATGCAGGCTCCAATGATGGCTTTACTGGCTACGATACCGGGTACAAGTGTAATGGTGGAAACTATTTTCGAAAATCGATATATGCATGTCCAGGAACTTCGCCGTATGGGGGCCGAAATAAAAGTTGAAGGACGGGTGGCTGTAATTAAAGGCAAACCCAGGTTGGAAGGGGCTTCAGTAGAAGCTACCGACCTGCGTGCCGGTGCAGCTTTAATTCTGGCAGGTTTATATGCCGATGGTGAGACTGTTGTTCGCACATTGGAGCATATTGACCGGGGTTACGATAAAATACACGAAAAGTTGAGGCAGCTTCAAGCTGATATAGAGAGAAGGTTGGTGTAATAGGCACCAACCTTTTTCGCTTATGGAAGGAATTGCTGATAGAAGATACTACAAAAGAACCGATTACTAATGATTTTATAACAATAATCTGCTATAATCTTCACAGTTAATACACGTTAATCTTGAACAGGGGAAACACAATGAAAAACAGTTCCCGAAAGGGATTTAGCATTTCCATATTAATACTCACCATTCTTTTTTCAATATACCTTTTTTTGCATAGTTCTTTTTTTAATATTAATAAAATATCTATCACTGGTTTAAATAATGTATCTGCCACTGAAATAAAAGCCCTGGCAGGGATAAAAACCGGAACCAATATTTTTGAAATCAATAGTGAAATATGTTCGCGGTCTATACAAATTCATCCTATGGTAAAAAAAGCTCTTATCATCAGGCATTTACCAAGAAGAATCGAAATAAAAGTTACGGAACGAAAAATGTGGGCCGTTGTTCCATATAATGAAGATTTTTTGTGTATTGATGATGAAGGAACTTGTCTGGATAAAGTAAACAATATTAATATATCTGCTTATCCGATTATTACTCTTTCCAAAGCCCCTGAACATGTTATGCTGGGACAGGCTGTTGCGCCTGTATCAACTAAGATGATAAGGCAGGTGTGGAATGCATTAACACCTTCTAACCAAAAACAAATATCTGAATTTCATTATCTTAACCAAAAAGAAGGACTGGTTATTTACACAGTAAAAGGCACAGAAATAAAGTTTGGAAATCTGGATAGATTAAAAGAAAAAACCCGCTTTTTTGATCAGATTTTTGAGATGGAGAAAGATTTTCCAGGTCAATATAAAGAAGTTCTTCAGTATGTTGATCTAAGATATAAAGGTCAACCAGTCATTAAAACCAGAAAATAGAAGGTGATAGCATGAGAAGTAAAAGTGCACAGGTTTCAATGGCAGTAGTTTGCCTGGTACTTGGAATTATGCTGGCCATTCAATATCGCGCATCACAGGACCAGAATTATGTAGGTGTCAGAACAGGACGCGATAGTGACTTGACAATTAATTTTAAAAAAGTCACGGAGGAAAGAGATTCTCTGGCCAGAGAAGTAGTTGATTTACGGGAGAAGTTAAGTAATGTCCGCAAAAATGACCAGGCTATGGCGGATTTGCAGGATGAACTTCAAAAATCCAATATGGCAGCCGGATTAATACCTGTCACCGGGCCGGGAATAATTGTCACCTTAAATGACAGCCCGCGTACCTTGCAGCCGGGAGAGGATCCCAATGATCTTTTGGTTCATGATGAAGATATTCTGAAAGTAGCTAATGAGCTTAAGGCTTCGGGTGCAGAAGCCATTTCTGTCAATGATGAACGATTAGTATCTATGTCCGAGATTAGGTGTGCCGGGACTACAATTTTAATAAATTCTACTAAAATAGCACCACCTTTTACTATTAAGGCTATCGGTGACCCTGATATTCTGCAGAGTGGAATATTAATAAAGGGTGGTTATGTAGAGCAATATTTGAAGTTCTATGGAATTCAGGTGCAGGTGCTCAAGTCTAAAAAAATTAAAATACCGGCCTATAGTGGTCTTATGAAATACGTTTACAGCGCTCCGGTAAAATAAGTAGAGAAGGCGGATTATATGTGGTTGTTGACACTTTTTTGTCTTATCCTGGGGTTACTAATAGGTTTTCAATTACCCCTGTTATTACCGGTAATTTATGCAAAGTATATGTCGATAGCGGTCATTGCTGCACTGGACTCTGTATTTGGTGGCATTCGTGCTTATATGGAAGACAGCTTTGATAATACCATTTTTGTGAGTGGCTTTATTTTCAATACTCTATTGGCGGCAGGATTGGCTTATCTTGGTGATAGTCTGGGGGTTGAGCTGTATCTGGCAGCAGTGGTAGTCTTTGGGGTCCGCTTGTTCCAGAATTTAGCCATAATTCGTCGGTATTTATTGAAAAAATACTGATAAATGTGTATAAACAAAAGAGGGAATATTAACCTCCTTGTGGTAATTAAAGTTATGATATTACTATAAGGGGTGCTTGGATATTAGAAGACGAAATATAGTAGTCAGTTTGGATGTTGGTACCAGTGCTGTCAAAGCTGCCCTGGGAGAGGTAATTTACGGGCAGGATATAAGTGTTTTGGGAATAGCTCAGGTCCCGTCCATAGGTCTTAGAAAAGGAAATATAATTGATATTGAAAACACCGCCAAGGCTATTGACCATTGCTTAAATGAACTGGAAAGATTAACAGGATTAGAAATATCCAGTGCCGTGGTAGGATTTTCGGGAACCAGCGTACAGGTAGTAAATAACCATGCGGTTGTGGCAGTGGGAAATCCCAATTATGAGATTACCCAGGAAGATAAAGACCGGGTATTAAAATCATCCCAAAATATAGTCCTGCCGCCAGATAAAACTATTGTCCAGACTATTGCCAGACAGTATATTGTTGATGGATATGATGGTGTAAAAGATCCGATCGGTATGGTGGGAAGTCGTTTGGAAGTTGAGGTAGCAGTTATTATTGCTGCAGCAGCAGGTTTACAAAATTTACATCGCAGCGCCACCCGTATTAATTTGCAAATAGAACAGATGGTTTATAATCCTTTGCTGGTAGCTGAATCAGTTTTGCTTCCTGCCGAGAAGGAAATAGGAGTAGCCCTGGTTGATATTGGGGGGGGCACCACTGAAATAGCCATTTTCGAGGAAGGTAGTCTTGTGTTTACCTCGGTATTGCCGGTGGGTGGTGACTATATTACTAAAGATCTGGCTATTGTACTTCGGACTTCCATTGAAGAAGCTGCTCGGGTTAAGGAAAACCATGGATTCGCATCACCTGGTATGGTTAGCGATGAAATGAATATAAACGTTAATAATATTCAGGGTGGGGAAAGCAAAATAGTATCCCAGCATATGGTGGCTGATATAATCAATGCTCGGGTGCTGGAGATGGCTGAGATGATTAATGTTGAGCTTGAACAATCCGGATTTCGGGAAAGATTACCCGGAGGAGTGGTTCTTACCGGAGGGGGAGCTCAACTAACAGGTATAGTTGAAACTTTGGAAGAGTTTATACATCTGCCCGTGAGATTGGGGATAGCGGAAAATATTAAGGCAGTAGCAACTGATACCATTAAACCGCAAAATGCCGTGGCTCTCGGGGGATTAATACATTTAGCCCGAAATTACAGGGCTGTAGAATCGGAACAAAATCAAAGCCTGGAAAATGTATTTAGTAGATTATCTTTCTGGCTTAAGGACTTATTTAGATAAACGCAGAGGAGGGTTTTGAATTGCCGTTGGATTTTGATGTTGAAATGCAGCAGTTCGCGGATATCAAGGTAATTGGTGTTGGCGGTGGGGGCAATAATGCTATTAACCGGATGATAGAGGCGGGACTAAAAGGAGTAGAATTTATCGCTGTTAATACTGATGCTCAAGCCTTGTATTTGTCCAAAGCGGAGAAAAAAATTCAGGTTGGTGAAAAATTAACCAAAGGTCTGGGAGCAGGTGCTGATCCAGACATTGGTATGAAAGCTGCAGAAGAAACTGCAGATGATATTAAAAGAGCTTTACAGGGAGCAGATATGGTATTTGTTACTGCTGGTATGGGTGGTGGTACCGGTACCGGAGGTGCCCCGATAATTGCCCGCATTGCCAAGGAGATTGGTGCACTTACTGTTGGTGTTGTTACCAGACCGTTTACTTTTGAGGGCCGCAAAAGGAACCTACAGGCTGACCGGGGTATTCAATCACTTCGGGAGGCCGTTGATAGTCTTATTACCATTCCAAATGACCGATTGTTACAGGTCGTGGAAAAAAGTACGGCCTTTAATGATGCATTTAGAATTGCCGATGATATTTTACGTCAGGGTGTTCAAGGAATATCCGACCTTATAGCAGTACCGGGGGTTATCAATTGTGACTTCGCAGATGTGCAGACGGTTATGCAAAATACCGGATCGGCATTAATGGGAATAGGCAAGGCAAATGGGGAAAAACGTGCTTCTGAAGCAGCACGGGCAGCTATCTCCAGTCCTTTACTGGAAACCTCTATAGAGGGGGCCAAAGGTGTATTATTTAACATTAGTGGTGGTAACGACTTGACTTTGTTTGAAATAAATGAGGCTGCTGAAATTATTCATCAGGCGGCAGATATTGAAGCTAACATAATTTTTGGTGCCAATATTGATGAGAATCTGGAAGATGAAGTAAGAGTTACCGTAATAGCGACAGGATTCAATACTCCGAAAGCACAAGCGAGTGAAGCACCTTCAAGAATTAAAGGTATGGAATCACCTTCAAGTTTTCTTGATAAAACTGATTTAGAAATACCACCATTTTTAAGACGCAGGTAAATAGAGATAGCCTTACATATTAACCGGGAATGTTTAACATTCCCGGTTTTTTAGTTTTTTTGGGGGAACTTATTTGGAGACACTACCCGGAAACTACAATATATTAATAAGCTTACTGGTATAATTTGTAAAACATTTCATTAAAACTACTATCATACAAATTACAGATAGTGTAATTAAATTTGGAAAGGTAACAATCAACCTGGCTAACAAAGGAAATTATCTTAGATGGTGAGCCAGAAGATAAATATAATTGATAATAGTTGTCTTTGGGGTAATATTGTAAAGCCGGGTGATCTTTAATGAATGAACCCAAGGTTTATGCAGACCTAACCTTCCTGGTTAATCTGATAATGGATTTTTTAATTCTTTGGGCAACCGGAAGGCTTGCCGGAATTAAAGTTGTGTATTATCAAATATTTTTGGCATCAGTACTGGGTGGTATTTATGCGGTTGGCTATTTATTTCCCCAGATGGTATGGTGGTATAGCTTTCCGCTAAAAATCCTATTTTCATTTCTAATAATATTACTGGGCTTGCGGCCCAGAAAATGGGAGCAAGTTAAAACAACTTTTCTCTATTTCTATGGGATAAGTTTTGCTGCAGCAGGAGCTACCATCGGTAGCTCCTACCTGTTTAACAACTACAATTCAATATCCTTTTCTTTTTT
This sequence comes from Syntrophomonas sp., assembly GCA_039679805.1. Classification (GTDB taxonomy): domain Bacteria; phylum Bacillota; class Syntrophomonadia; order Syntrophomonadales; family Syntrophomonadaceae; genus JBDKUD01. The sequence goes on from JBDKUD010000269.1 coordinate 14,520, forward strand.
ATGGTTATCAGGTGGAATATTTTGTGCCTTATTTATTGGTATACGAGGAGAAAAGTTTTTTCAGGAGCAGATAATTCCGGGATTATTAAAATATCAAGTAAAGATGCGGTTTGGTGAAGATACTTGTTGCGGTAATGGTTTCCTGGATACTGGAAATGGTCTGCATGACCCACTGACGAATCGACCGGTGGTAATTGCTGAATACAAATTGCTTAAGAATTATTTACCAGATGATTTTAAATTAGTGTTAGAGACTATTAATAATGAAACTGAAGTACTGGAGGCACTAACTCTAACTAGCTGGGCACATCGATTGCGTTTAATACCTTTTTCTTCTATTGGCCGAAAGAATGGTTTGTTAATAGGTGTACGAGCAGATGAGATTGAAGTGGATGCAGGAAAAAGGAGCTTTTTCCATAAGAACATGGTAGTTGGTATTTACCGGGATAGTTTAACTGCAAATGGTGATTATCAACTGCTTATACCTTCAGAAATCTTAAAAAAGGTTTAGGGGGAATGAAAGTTATGAAGTGGTTCTTTAAGATGGTGGAGATATTTTCCCGATGGAAAACGAAGCTATTAAAGATTTACTTAAGGAAGAGATTACCTGAGTATATTCACTATATTGGTTCTACTGAAGTCCTACCTCCTCCTTTGCAGGAAAAAGAAGAAATGGCCCTGATATCAAAATTGGACCAAGGGGATACTGAAGTCAAGAGTACTCTTATTGAACATAATTTACGGCTGGTAGTGTACATAGCCAAGAAATTTGAAAATACTGGAATAAATATTGAAGACCTGGTTTCAATTGGAACTATTGGTCTAATAAAGGCAGTTAATACATTTGAACCTAAAAAGAATATAAAACTGGCGACTTATGCTTCTCGTTGTATTGAGAATGAGATATTAATGTACTTGCGCAGAAACCTGAAAAACCGATTTGAAGTTTCACTTGATGAACCTTTAAATGTAGATTGGGATGGCAACGAATTATTGCTCTCGGATGTTTTGGGAACGGAAGGGGATATGATTTATAAAGTTATCGAGGGTGAAGTGGAAAAGACACTGTTATGGCAGGCTATGCATAAACTAAACACCCGTGAGAAAATAATAATACAGTTGAGATTTGGCCTTAACGATGGAAACGAAAAAACGCAAAAAGAAGTTGCTGATACTTTGGGAATCTCCCAATCGTATATCTCACGTCTGGAGAAGCGAATTCTAAAAAGGTTACAGAGGGAAATAAGAAAAATTGAATGAAACCGGCATGATGCCAGAAAAAGCCTTTTTAAGGCTTTTTTTATTGCCTGCAAATAAGAAGAATAATCTGGCTGTTATAAGAGAATAATTCTAAATGAACAACTCTTGTAAAACCCATCCAGGTATAACTCGTAAAATTAATAGCATACGGGAAGAGGTGAGTGCTTGATAAACAAGGTTGAAATATGCGGAGTTAATACTTCCAGATTACCAGTATTAAAAAATGACGAAATGAGAAGCCTCTTCGGGGAAATTCAAATCGAGGGAAATAGTGCAGCACGTGAAAAACTGATTCAAGGAAATCTGAGGTTAGTATTGAGTGTTATTCAAAGGTTTAGTAATCGTGGGGAATATGTTGATGATCTCTTTCAGGTCGGCTGTATTGGGCTAATTAAGGCTATCGACAATTTTGATTTAACGCAAAATGTTAGGTTTTCGACTTATGCAGTTCCTATGATTATTGGTGAGATAAGAAGATATTTAAGAGATAATAACCCGGTACGGGTATCACGATCTCTGCGAGATATTGCTTATCGGGCTTTACAAGTTAGAGAGAGGCTATTATCTGATAATTCGGCTGAACCTACCATTGCCCAGATTGCCGAACAACTGGAAGTACCTCGGGAAGAAGTAGTCTTTGCGCTAGATGCTATCCAGGAACCGGTATCACTTTTTGAACCAATTTATAATGATGGAGGAGACCCAATATTAGTAATGGATCAGATTAGTGACGAAAAGAATTCTGATGATCTGTGGCTGGAGGAAATTTCCATCAAAGAGGCCATGAAATGGTTAAATGAACGTGAAAAACTTATTGTGTCATTACGGTTTTTTAATGGTAAAACGCAAATGGAGGTAGCAGATGAGATAGGAATATCCCAGGCTCAAGTTTCACGTTTGGAAAAGGCCGCTTTAAA
>JBDKUD010000213.1:0-11199 GCA_039679805.1 Syntrophomonas sp.
TCACCTGATATAGCCAGCTCATCCGGGCGGCTAAACTTTTGTTTAACTTCATTACTTTTGTTTACATTACCAGTCTTCAGATTACCAGCATAGGTTTTTAGAATGTTTTGTACCTGAGTTTTGGATATCATCATCCTTTTCCCACCCTCTAATTTTTACTCATATAAATTCTTATATCTGAAATTGTCTCATATAGCAAATGTAAATTTTTTTACTGAATACTTTCTATATAATATATTTCGCATAATAAAAAGAGAGGCTTAATTGTCTTAATCCTCTCTTATGCTTTATTTGCTGCAATTTTTGTTCAATATCTTAATATTACAGGCATATTTACTGGTTTTTTTTCTTAATATACATTTTTTCCCCCGGCTTAGCTGGTTGGGAGTAGTCTGTTTGTTTTTTCTGGGGAATGGCTCCCCTGATTTCCGAATCTAAACTAGATTTACAGACCTCACAAAATCTTCCTGATGAAATCTTTTTTCCGCACCGTTCACATTCTAAACTGGTTGCAAAACCCCGGGATTGCAATCTTCCATCTTTTAGAAAATGTAGGATTTTCTCCTCTTCTATCCCGGTTTCGTCAGCAACTTCGAAAACGTTGGCACCGGGGTGATCACGTACGTATTTTCTTACGATGATATATTCTTCCTCTTCCTTTTCCGAACACTTCCTGCACACACTTTTCCCCTGGTAAGCAAAAAGCCTCCCGCATTCCGGGCAATTTCTGAGATCTCCGTTCATTACGCATTACCTCCTTGTGCGAAATAGGACTCCGGTTAAAAACCTTTTCCGGTCGCCCAGGTAATAACACATACCTTGTCTACTCCTGCTTGCAATAGGACACGAGCACATTCCCTGCTGGTAGATCCGGTAGTAAAAACATCATCAACTAATAATATATTTTTTCCTATAATCTTACTAGGTTCCTTAACCTCAAAAGCGTACAATAAATTTATTTGTCTTTCCTGCCGGGATAATTCTCTTTGAGAGGGGACTTCTTTAATTCTCTGCAGAATCTGGGAATCTACCCTGATACTCAATTCTTTGCTGATTTGTGATGCCAGGATTTCGGTTTGATTGAACCCTCTCTCGCGGAGATTTTTTTGGGAAATAGGCACCGGAATAATCATATCTATTGCTGAGAACCGGGGTTCCGCTTTTACCACCTCAGCCATCATCTTCCCCATTTTTACTCCTAAATACTTTCTGCACAGGAACTTAAATACCTTTATGGGTTTGCGATATGATTCTTCATAAGGACCCACTGCCCGAGCAATATAAAAGGGAGGGGGCATAGTTATGCAATCCATGCAAAAGCTCCCCCCATTCTCCAGAAACTTCCCGCATGTATCACAGATCGGAAGGCTATCTTTTAGCCCCATAAGATTATCCTGGCAGCTATGACACCAGGGTTGACGGGCGCTATAACGCCCGGGCTCTCTGCATAATGGACATACCCGTTGCGGAAAAAATAAGTCGAGTAAGAAATTAACCATGGGAAACACTTCCAATAAAATAAGTACTTTTTATTATATCACAAGGAAAATAGAATTTTTTAACATTTAGAGTCATATTTTAGAATTTTTGTGATAAAGCGGCGGGTAGTGAGGTATAGTGATGCAAGGAAATTGAACACGGAAGGACACAGATTCAAACAGATTAACACAGAATATTTATAGATTGTATTAATTTTAATAAAATGAGGATTTTGCATAATTAGTTATTCTAATAAATTAACTGGTAATTTGTTAGATGTAATCCTGAGGCAAAGCAGAAGATCTAGATTCTTCACTTCGTTCAGAATGACAGCTCAGAGTAACCTGATTGTTTTTTTGAATTATGCAAAATCCTCAAATAAAAGATTGAAAAAATCCGCTATGTGTCACCTAAGAACTTCTGAGGTAAAAAGATATCTGTCACCATTATTTAATTAAAATCAGTGTAAATCCAATAAAATCTGTGTCCTTAACCCTACGGGCACTACTGATGCTCCCTATTGGTCGCTATTTAGGTTGTGTGTTGAATCACAAAACTCCTAGAAGCAATATGGTTCCGCACTGATACACAATATTGATGGGTTCTTGTATAACATTCTCATGATTATATGTCTGTTTTGCTTAGAGGTAGTATGGTCCTTTATAACCAACCTGTCCAAAGTACATAAATTCCTAAGAGAACGGCGAATGCACATTTCTATATCTTTTTCATCATTTAGTTGCAGCATAATCTCTCTGACTTCTGGAGAATATTTCTTTCGGCTGCCGTTTATCAAACACAACATAATAATTAACCATATACAGAAGCAGGTTAATTTAAGTATAATACCCACAAAAATACCCCCTTCTAGCCCCTATTACATAGTATGCTGAAAAGAGGGTAGTTGATTACTTATTCATCTGCTACGACATGATTTTTAAGTGCATAGACTGCTGCCTGGGTGCGGTCTTTTACCCCCAGTTTCCGGAAAATACTGGTGAGGTGGTTTTTTACGGTCTTTTCACTAATAAACATGATTTCCGCCATTTCTTTATTAGTATTACCCTTAACCAGCAGAGCCAGCACATCCATTTCCCTCCTGGTTAGTCTGACTTCATCGTTTTTCTTATCCGGGCGGTTTAACTCCCGAACCAGGCGACTGGCAACCCGGGGATGGATAACGACTTCACCGGCCATTACCTTATAAATGGTATCTATCAATTCACTGCCCGCCACATCTTTCAACACATAGGCCGACACTCCGGCCCTAACCATATCTACTACCTCTTCATCTTCATAAATAGTGAGGGCTACAACTTTAGTAGTGGGAAGTTCCCGCTTGATAACGCGTGTAGCAGCTATTCCATCAGTACCCGGCATATTTACATCCATAAGTATGACATCCGGGTTTTCCTTCCGGGCTACATTTATGGCCCCCTGTCCGTCACCCACCTCGGTTACAATCTCAATATTCTCATCCAACTCCAGTAATTTCCGCAAACCTTCTCTGACTAAAGCATGGTCGTCTGCCAGTAATACCCTAATTTTGTCCACTATTATTGTCCTCCCCTTCTACCGGTACCTTTATTATTACTTGGGTTCCCATTCCCTGGGAAGATATGATTTCTAATTCACCGCCCAGCAATTGTACTCTTTCTTTCATCCCTAAAATGCCGTAACTATCTTTCGGTGTCCGGGAGATCTCATCAGCCTGAAAGCCTGATCCCACATCTTTTATTACCAGAGTCAGCACCCCAGCGGTGTCTTCCAATTTTACCAGAGCTTTGTTGACCCCGGCATGTTTACGCACATTGGTAATAGCCTCCTGGACCAGACGGAACAGGGCAATTTCCAGCGAAATATCATATTTTTTTCCTTTGCCGAACACTACAAAATCAATATCGAAGTTGTATTTGGCTTCATAATCATTAAAATATGTCCCCAGGGTATGAGCCAGTCCTTTATCATGTACCAAAGTGGGACGAAGATCAAACATTATCCGTCTGATATCTCCTAGACTCTCCCGACACATATCCTTAATGCTCTCGGTTTCATTCCTAACACGCTCTTGATCCTCATGATCCAGACGATCCACCAGTTCCAATCTTATCAATGCGCTGGCCAGTGACTGGGCCGGTCCATCATGCAACTCGCGGGCAATTTTTCTCCGTTCTGATTCCTGGGATTGTACTATCCATGTCTCTACCTGCTGTTTTCTATAGACCTCCTCCACTGATTCAGATATTTTTTCAACATTGCCCTCTAGAATCTTTAAGGCCAGACCAGTATTATTTATGAATTTATCGGCTTTCGCAGCCAAAGATTTTAACTGTTTTAACTGCTGCGCCATTGCATCCCGCTGTTTCCTAATGTATATCTCTTCATGGCGGAGGTTCAGAAGTTCTACCTGCATCGACTGGGCAACCATGTAAGCATCCTTAATATCCTGTTCGGAAAAAGATTTGAAGTCCCGGCTAACTTCCATTAATCTCCTACGTGCCCGTTTCTCCAATTGCTCCTGTTTTTCTTGACTGTTAATTAAGTCGTTTATTTGTCGATTTAGATTTTCGATTTCAGTTTCCATTTGCAGGCACTGTTTTTGTAAATCCTCGGCAATATCAAAAATGTGATTACGGCTCTCCTGCAGGTTACTAACCAGTTCGCCCAGAACAACATCCAGCCGATTCATTTGCATTTGTGTGTTTTTTGCGGCATCTTTTACTCTATCCTGATGTTTCATAACTACCCTTCCATAACACCCTATTTACGTTTGTACAAATAATTAGGCATTTAGTCCATTAATTCCTGCCTAATATTAATTTGACCACAAAAAAACCGACAAAAATTTGCCGGAATTGACAGGATAATTATTCAACGCGGTTTTTAATTCAACACGGGCGGCTGCGCCGCACACAGATTTTCTTATGATTAACACAGATAAGATTATAAATTTATTGTTGGTTTATATTGCAGATACCGTTTATTCTATAAGCGTAAATTTCTTGGAGCGGAATTAAAGTTTTAAATATTCCGTGCCTCTTTATGGCTCGCTAAGTACCAGATTTTGAATTACTTCCTTCTGCATCTCTTCGAGATGTTTTTTGTCAGTAGTCTCAACGTAAATTCTGCATACCGGCTCGGTACCGGAACAGCGGATTAGTACCCAGCTTCCGTCTTCCAGTTCGATTTTATTACCTTCCTGGTTATCATGGGCAACCACTCTTATACCGGTTATGGTTTTAGGAGAATACTTGCTTATTCTATCCAGAACCATCGTTTTATCTTGCCTCTGGATAGTGATGTCAAATCGTTCACTAACCATCCATCCGTATTCCCCGGCAAAAGTTTCAGAAATCTCCGCCAGATTCTTGCCTGAGCAAGCTATCATCTCTACTGTGAGCAGGCCAGCCAGTATGCCATCTTTTTCCGGGATATGCCCAAAAATACTTAAGCCGCCGCTTTCTTCTCCTCCTAGTATACAGCCCTTTTCCCGCATACACTGCCCGATATATTTATATCCTACCGGAGTTTCAATTACTCCCAATCCATTCTTTTGCGCCACCCGGTCCAACATTCGGGTAGTGGCCACAGATCGGCATACTGCCCCCCTAAAATTGCGGGTTTTCAGCAAATGGTCAAAAAGCAGACACATTAACTGGTTAGGGGTAATAAATTCGCCTTTATGATTAACTATGCCAAAACGGTCCGCGTCCCCATCCAGGGCCAAGCCAACATCAGCCTTATGGTTACCTACCGCCCATTGCAGGTCTGACAAATTATGGCGAGTCGGCTCCGGGAGCAAACCTCCAAACAGTACATCCCTATAATTGTTTATGGTCTTAACTTCACAACCCAACCCGGTCAAGATTTTATCCAGGTATCCTATACCCGCCCCAAACATAGGATTAACCACAATTTTCAGGTTACTGCCCCGAATGGTATCCTGATTAACCATTGCCAGAAGCTGATTAATATAATCCTTTTCAATGTTTATATCAGTTACCAGGCCCAACGGGCGGGCTTCTTCCAGATTGATTTGGTAAACCTTGCCCCCTTCCAAAACGCGATTGACCTCGTTTTCAATATAAGAGGTAATATCCGGCATGGCTGGTCCGGCATATTCGGGAATAAACTTGATACCGTTATACTCCGGAGGATTATGACTGGCAGTTATCATAATTGCTCCTCCGGCATTGGTAACCCGTACCGCAAAAGCAGTTACCGGAGTAGGCATAGCCTTGTCAGCTATGAAAACCTTGATTCCGTTCCCCACCAATACTTGTGCACATTCCCGGGCAAACTCCTGTGACAAAAACCGGTTATCATAACCAATAACTACACCCTTTTTGAGCAGGTTCTGGCTCTTAATATAACCAGCTATACCCTGAGCAACAACTCTAGTATTTTCAAATGTAAAGTCTCTGGCAATCAGAGCCCTCCAACCATCAGTCCCAAATTTTATTTCCGGAATCACAAAATTCCCTCCTTAAGCAAACTGTGGGGTAAATTCAACACAGTGGCTTTATTTCAACACGGGTTCGCTGCGCTCACACACAGATTTTTTTATGATTAACACAGATATTATAAATTGATTAATAACCCATCATGTCCACACGACACAACTACTCATGAAAATTAGTATTACTTTAATATTTATCCAATAAAAAATCTGCGTCCTTCCGAATGAATCTGTGTCCTTCTGTGTTGAATTTTTTACAACTTAATCTGATATATCAGATATATGCTTTAATTTATCTCTTCTTTCATCAATATAAATGTTACCCTGTACATCCAGGCTGGCATAAGCAATGTCGTCGGGACTATTGAAGCCCTTACTCTTCAACTGACTAATTAGCCACTGTTCATCGAGATTATTCTGCTTCAAATTCTGATAGATGACTTTTCCATCCACGATCAGCTCCGAAGGCAATCCTTCATAGCTGGTAGGTATCCCCAGATCCTGGGGAGTAGCCGGGCGTTTCTGCGACTTTTTCAATACAGTCAAGATCCCGTCAGTTTCGGCTATGGCAAATTCCACATCACTGATATCAAAAACATCCTTTTCCCTGAGCTGCATCATTAGGTTCTCCATATTATATCTAATCTTAGCCATATTATGTTCCATAATCTTGCCGTTATGAACCAGTATAGTAGGCTCACCTTCGATTAACTTTCTTAATGGGCGGCTCTTTTCAGTTATAAACCCGGAAAGATAATCTAAAAGTGCAAAAATAGTCAAAGCCCATACCAGAAGCCATAGTTTGTCATTTGGTTCTACGGTAATGGCAGCAGCTATGCTGCCAAATGTTATTCCGGTAACATAATCGTAAAAGGTCATTTGACTCATTTGCTGTTTGCCAAGAATTCGAGCATAAACCAGTATTCCAATAAATGCCACGGTCGTTCTATACATCGTTTCAATAAAAGGGCTCATAATCCCACCTCCCGGAAAAATTAACACGTCTATATTCTTCCGAACAAGCGGGATATTAATTCACGCATGACGATTCAACACAGACTCGCTGCGCTCGTACACAGATTTTTTTTGGATTAACACAGATTTTAAATATATATTAATTCCTAACCACCAGGTTAATACGACACTACCACTCATAGAAAATTAGTATTAATTTTTATTACCCAATAAAAAAAATCTGTGTCCTTCCAACTTAATCTGTGTCCCTCTGTGTTGAATTAATTAGCCCCTATTCTTACATACAGGAAATCTTTGATTACGTTTACAATCCGTTTGGAGGCTTTGCCGTCACCGTAGGGATTTATGGCCCGGGCCATTTTTTCGTACTCCTTTTTATCAGTCAACAGGAGACGGGCTTCATCATATATCTTTTGCTGGTTGGTTCCGACCAGTTTTACCGTACCCGCCTGCAACGCTTCGGGACGTTCGGTAGTATCCCTTAATACCAGAACCGGCTTGCCCAAGGAAGGGGCTTCTTCCTGCATACCACCGGAATCGGTTAATATCAAATAAGATGAATTCATTAAGTTGGCAAAAGGCTCATAGTCAAGCGGCTCAATCAAGTGGAACCTCTCCCGTCCTTTCAGCATCTCAACGGCAATATCCCGAACTACCGGGTTCTTATGCACCGGGAAAACTACCTCAACATCGGGGAACTCTTCCACCAAATCAATCAAAGCCCGGTAGATATTGCGCATGCCTTCTCCCCAGTTTTCGCGGCGATGGGTGGTTACCAGCAAGATGCGATGGTTAAGATTAATCTCTGCCAACTCGGTTCCAAAATTGTACTCCGGCTTGACCGTTGCCAGTAGGGCATCAATCACTGTATTGCCGGTAACCCATATCTTAAAAGCAGCAGTAGACTCTGCCAGCAGATTTTCCCGGGATACGTCGGTAGGAGCAAAATGCAGTTCGGTCAGCTTGCCGGTAAGAGTGCGGTTAATCTCTTCCGGAAAAGGCGAATATTTATTACGGGTACGAAGTCCGGCTTCAACATGGCCCACAGGGATTTTCTGATAAAAAGCAGCCAGAGCGGCAGCGAAAGTAGTGGTTGTATCTCCATGTACTAAAACCAGATCTGGTTTTTCCTCCTCCATTATATTCTTAAAACCATTCAAAACCCCGGTGGTTATACTGTACAGGTCTTGTTTCTCTTTCATAAGGTTTAAGTCATAGTCGGGTTTAATATCAAAAAGATTAAGCACCTGGTCGAGCATTTCCCTGTGCTGGGCACTAACCGCCACAATAGTCTCTATATCTTTTACTTTATGTAACTCCTTAATTACTGGTGCCATCTTGATGGCCTCCGGTCTGGTCCCAAAAATGGCCATTACTTTCCCCAGATGCATAACCACATAATCTCCTTCCGTTTTTTCCGTTTAGCATCATAGTAAACCATTGCTGAAAGTAAGTCAAAGAGCCTACCGGCCGGAAAAAGCCGGGGGGAGTTCACGTATGGTAAACAAGTAAACTCCCCCCGGCTGCTATCGTATTCTTTTATATTGCGCCTATCCCGTTCAATATTATATCAGTAACCTGGGCAGCTGCCTGGCGGGGGTCAATCTCCCAGTCTTCCAGAGCTATTGGCACCCAAATAGAACCCAGAATACCGGAAATTACTACCATAGCTAATTTTACATCCAGCTTCTTGACCTCGCCGCGCTTAATCCCTTCCTCGATAATAGCCTGCAGCCGTACCTCCTTTTTTTGACGGCTTTTAAATGCCCATTCCTTCAATTCTTGGTCACAAATATCCTGGTCCCAGAATATTATTTTGGCCAATTCCCGATTTTCCAGGCAGAATTTAAAATGGCCTTCCAGCATCCGGTTAATTCGTTCTTTAATAGACAGCCGGTTAATCTCCTGGGGGGACAGACTGGCAGAATATGCCTGCAGGCTGCCCTCCAGCATCTCCTGAAAAAGCTGCACCTTGCTAATAAAATACTCATAAATGGTACCTTTGCCAACTCCTGCGGCAACTGCTATTTCCTCCATGCGGGTGTTGTGATAACCCTTCTGGGAAAATACCTGTACCGCTGCTGTCAAAATCAAAGCTCTCTTGTTGGGCTTGGAATTTCCTGAACTCATAAAGTCACCTCAATAGTCTTTTTGAAGGCAAGGGAAAGGTTCTTTTTCCTCCCTCCCTGCCTTCTCTGGAGCTAATTCAGCATAATTGTATCTTCTTCTATATTGGCTGGTGATTTCTTTTTAAACTTCTGACCCCAATCATCAAAAATACTGTAAACAACTGGCAGCAGCAGCAGGGTTACAAAGGTGGAAGCAACCAGCCCCCCGATGACAACCGTAGCCAATGGTGCACTGGTCTCAGCACCTTCACCCAATCCTGTCGCCATAGGTAACATCGCCAGGATGGTAGCCAACGCGGTCATTAATATAGGTCGTAGTCTAACCCGGCCGGCCTCGACAATGGCAGCATTGCGTTCCATGCCCGAAGTACGCAGTTTTTTCAAATAATCAATGTAGACAATAGCATTGGATACCACAATTCCGGCCAGCATGATAATGCCGATGAATGCTGTGACACTAAAGCTTCTCCCTGTCGCCAAAAGTCCTAAAACCACCCCGATTATGGCAGTCGGAATAGAAAACATGATAATAAAAGGATCGAAGAAAGATTCATACTGTATTACCATGACCACGTAGACCAGCAGGATTGCTAAGAGCAAGGCTAAAAACAGACTTGAAAAAGACTCCATCATCTGCTCATTCTGACCGCCGTATTCGATAGTATACCCGGCTGGCAGCTGAATTTTTCCTACCTGGGCCTGAATATCCTTGGTAACACTTTTTAAATCTCTATTTAATAGATCACAGGAAATCGTGGCCTGCCGCGCCTGATCTTGCCGGTCGATTTGCACCGGTCCTCTGGCCAATTCGAAGGAAGCCAGTTCAGATAGTGATACGCTGTTACCTTGGGCAGTTATGATTTTTAAGCCGGTAAGGGTATCCATATTACTGGTCTCTTTATCTTTGCTGGTTACTCTTATATCCATTTCGTCGCCACTAGTGCGATAAGTTGACGCCACCTTGCCGTCGATGGCACTCTTTATTTCGTTAGAAATCTGAACGGGGGTTAAACCGTAATCCATCGCCCGCTGGCGGTTAATGCGGATCTGTACTTCGGGATTGCCATCCTCGAGTGATGAAGCGACTTCTCTGGTTCCCGGGACCTTTTTTACAATACTGTCAATTTCTTTGGAGATTTTCCGCAGGGTGTCCAGGTCATCACCTTTAACAGCAATACTGATGGCACTTCCCGAGCTCATTCCCATTTCGCTGCTCACACTCACCGTCTTTTTCACACCGGAAATTCCTTTAAGTGATTGTCTGATCTCCTCTGCAACCTGGTCTACGCCTTTACGTTCACTCTTGGGAATCAGCTCAACTGAAATGGTGGCTTTATTAGTGCCGGAAGTTGTCATAGATATTTGTCCGGTACTGCCTATACTTGTAAACACTACGTCAACAGCGGGATTTTTCATTAGTATTTTCTCGACTGCCGCGGTTATTTCATCCACATCCTCAATTACAGACCCTCGGTCCGCTTCCAGCGTTACGGAAATAGAACCTGAATCAGAGGCCGGCATAAATTCAGCACCAACCAAAGGTATCATGCATAAGGACAAAATCATGATCCCGGTAACACCAAGTATGACTTTACGCCTGTGCCCTAAAACCCACTCCAGTAAAACTTTGTATTGCTCACCCAGATTGTCCAGCCAGCCCCCCATGCGATTGATCAGCCGGCCCAGGGTACTCTTGTCGCTGGTTTTCCTTACCAAGGCAGCATCTGTTAACATGCGGGAAGACATAAAAGGCACAATCGTTAAAGCGACCAACAGGGAACAGCCAATGGCAACACAGATGGTGAATGCCAAAGGCTTAAATAAGACCCCGCTGATGCCATCAGCCAAGCCAATGGGCAGGAAAACTGCGATTAAGGTTAAGGTTCCGGCCAGAACTGCTCCACCTACTTCGGCGGTTCCTTTTAAGGCAGCTTCCCGGGCAGATAAACCCAGGCTGCGGTGACGGTAAATATTCTCAAAAACCACAATCGAATCATCCACCATTCGCCCCACCCCCAGGGCCAGACCTCCAAGTGTAATCGTATTCAGGGTACTGCCGGTATAAAACATCACGATAAAGGTAGCGATAATTGAAAGAGGTATTGATATCCCAATAATGAGCGTACTGCGAATGTTGCGCAGGAACAAAAGAATAAT
>JBDKUD010000119.1:0-11600 GCA_039679805.1 Syntrophomonas sp.
AACCTTGACAGAGACGGTTAATCCCTGTCAAGGTTCTTTTAACTGCGGATGAAAAATAAATTAGTTTCATGATATTAGCTATTGACTTTGTAAATCAAAACGTATGCCGTAGTAGTATTCGTTGATCTAAGTGTAGCAGGATCTGGTGAAGTGGCAACGTTGCGGATAGTTACATTATCACCGGCATTAAGAACTAGCGAAACAGTACCAGTCATAGTTTGGCCTGCCGAGTTAAACTCGGATCGAACTGTACCATTAACTACTACTCCCCAATCCTGAGGATTATTGTTTGCGGTATATACTGAAAATGTAAGATTATAGGTTCCGCTAAGGGTAATTCCAATACCTGAGGCACCGGCAGTATGCGTTATACCGTTTAAAGGGCCATTATTGCTAAAAGTTACGGGGGAACCTACAGCTATGGTTTCAGCACCTATTTGAAATACATAGCCCCAGGTAGTCAATCCTGCGCCGCCACCTCCACCTGAAGGTCCAGTAGGTCCTATTGGACCGGTTGGCCCGGTTGGTCCGGTACCACTACCAGAAGGGCCAGTTGGTCCTTTTCGCCCTCTAAAGCCTCTAGGTCCTCGAGGTCCAGTAGGGCCAGTTGGTCCGCGTTTTTTAGAACTTTTTAACAAAGGTAAACACCACCTTCCCTATGGGGCAAATACAGTAGTTCTAATAATTTTGTCATATAAAACCACCCCTTTCATGGATTAACAAATCTAGAAGACCTGCTCCTGCTTATAAGCTATGCATATATATTCAAAAAGGAAGCTTGGCTCATAAGATTATTCACATTGAGGGAAATAATGGGGGAAGATTTGGAATAAGAAAAAACATATAGCTTTGATATTGCTTCAAAGACTAAAAGAAAAGATGAAAAAAGGGATATTGGGGTTCGAAATCGATTTAAACAAGTATATTAATGACTTATATTTAGGTAGTTTTTTTATTAAAAGGGGAGTATTATAAAACTTAATTTTTGTTAGTAAAAACATTTGCACTCGGAATAAATAATAATATGCAGCGGAAAAGATGGGCGCTAGAACCTTAGTGGTAATTAATTAGAAGGGGTGGATCAATAAAGAATAAGGACAATTAATTTTTTACCAGTACTAAACCAGGTACAGGTGTATAGCAGACTGCCTTTTGGTTAAGCTAATTTAATAGTTTAACCCGGGTGGTTTTTTTATTGGAAAAGATTCGCTGTATGAAAGAAGGTAACTACGTTGTTTAGGCAATTAATTCGGGCCATATTCGGAAAAAGTTTAGAAACAACCCGGCTAAGTCAGGAGAAGTTCAATGTTTTCTGGGGACTGCCCATACTAGCCAGTGATGCTATTTCATCGGTAGCTTATGCGACTGAGGAAATGCTCTGGATTTTGGTACCTGTTATTGGAGTAGGCTCATATTTATGGCTGCCACAATTAACAGCAGCTATAATACTGCTTTTATTAATTCTTACTTTTAGCTATCGTCATGTAGTGGAAGCTTACCCGGGTGGTGGGGGAGCATATATGGTTGCCAAAGAGAACCTTGGCCCATTGTACGGATTGATCGCTGGGGCTGCATTATCTGTCGACTATACTCTGACTGTAGCAGTTAGTATATGTGCGGGTACGGCAGCGATCACATCAGCTGTTCCCGGAATTTTTCCATATAGGGTGATAATAGCCGTACTTATGATAATTCTTGTGGTAATAGGCAATGTGCGGGGTATAAGGGAATCAGCACGGATATTTAGTTTGCCTACTTATGCTTTTGTTATTACCCTGGTGATTCTCATCGTTACAGGAATCATTAAATACTATACCGGTAATTTTACCCCGGTTCCCAAAGCATCTATTTCCCATGTTGCATTTGGAACTCAGGCGGTAACACTATTTTTATTACTAAAAGCTTTTTCTTCCGGTTGCAGTGCTGTAACCGGAGTAGAGGCTATAAGCAATGCTGTTCCAAATTTTCGGGAGCCGGCTGCCCGCAATGCCAAGTTATCATATTTATTATTGGCAGCGGCTATAATTATAACTTTTGGCGGAGTAGCTTATCTAGTTAATTTATACAGTGCCGTTCCGACTCCTAAGCTTACCGTTATAGCACAGTTATCAATTGATATATTCGGACAAGGGTTCATGTTCTATTTTATTCAGATTGTGACAGCCATGATTTTGGCCCTGGCAGCCAATACAGCTTTTGCCGGGTTCCCCACGCTGCTTTCAGTTATTGCCCAGGATGGTTATGCACCCAGACAAATGGCAATGCGGGGGCATCGTTTGAACTTTAATAATGGTATAGCTATACTGGCAATTCTGGCGATATTATTAGTAGTTATTTTTAAAGCAGACACCCATTTGCTTATAGCTTTATATGCGGTAGGTGTTTTTACCTCATTTACGCTTTCCCAGACAGGGATGCTGGTTCATTGGTTCCGTTTGAAAGACAAAGACTGGAAGGGGAAAGCGCTGGTAAATGGACTTGGTGCATTAACCACATTGACAGCTGTAATAATAATTGGCATAACCAAATTTACGGAAGGTGCATGGATAGTAGTTGTAATCGTTCCTATTATTGTTTGGATAATGTTTAGGATAAAAGAACATTACAACTCAGTTGCCCGTCAACTTGATGTTCCCAATGAAACCTTAACTACTCTGGATTTAAAGTCTCATTTTGCACATCACGTTATTGTTCCAATCGACAGTTTAAATGCCCTGGTAATAAAAGCATTACGTTATGCCTCAAGTATAACTGATAATGTGGAAGCCTTTCATGTTGAGCCTATGGATGGGGAAGCAGATAAACTGAAAAGAAAATGGAGTATGATTGATACTGATATTCCTTTGGTCATAAAGCATTCACCTTACCGTGAGGTAGTAGGGCCTTTGATCAAATATATTGATTCCGAGGAACACGCTTCCAAACCAGGCGACATTATTACTGTATTACTGCCACAATTTTTCGTATCCAAATGGTGGGAGGCGGGATTGCATAATAATACCAGTTTGTTTATAGCCAATGCCATGCTAAATAAACATAATGTAGTTGTATCCATATTGCCTCTTTACCTGGAACGCAAGACTAACAATAAAATGAATGTTTACACAGATAAAGAGCAGTGATAATATAATAACAAATAGTCCTAAATAGATGAGATGAGATGAGACGAGATTGATGAGCCTTGGTTTATGAAATATAACCAGGTCGTCTAATCACGACCTGGTTTTTGTTATTTTTGTGAGGTGTAAACATTGAACAGGACATTATTACTTGGAAATGAAGCAATAGCCTGGGGAGCTATCAGTGCCGGCGTAAAGGTGGTAACTGCTTACCCGGGAACTCCTTCCACTGAAGTTTTTACTACACTGGCCGAAAATGCATCTCGTTTTGATTATCATGCTGAGTGGTGTGTCAATGAGAAAGTAGCTCTGGAAGTTGCTTACGGAGCTGCTATCAGCGGTGCTCGGGCTCTGGTTTCCATGAAGCAGGTAGGCCTAAATGTGGCCGCCGATCCTTTATTATCAGGAACCTATTTAGGTGTTAAGGCAGGTCTGGTAATTGTTGTGGCTGATGATCCCGGTCCTCACAGTTCTCAAACAGAGCAGGATACCCGGCAATTTGCGAGGTTTGCCAAAGTACCGGTATTAGATCCGTCTAATCCTCAGGAAGCTATGGAAATGGCTGTTGAGGCCTTTAAGATATCAGAGAAATATAAGCTGCCAGTTATACTGCGGCCTACCACCCGGGTATGCCATGTAGGTCAGGACGTATTAAGACCGGAAGTAAAACAGCATGGCCCAGCTTCAGGTTTTGAAAAGGAAGGGGAATGGGTTATTTTCCCCAATGTTTCGTATCGCAAGCATGGAGAGCTATTACAAACACTGGCAGATATCTCTGAATATTATTATGATTTGCCTTTTAACCGAATTGAAGGTCACGGCCAGACAGGAATTGTATGCTCCGGAGTTAGTTATAACTATGTTCTGGAAGCTTTAAAATGGTTAGATCTCGAAGCAGCTGTATTAAAAATAGGTACTCCCTACCCATTTCCTGAGAAATTAGCACTGGAATTTATAAAAGATAAGAACAAAATTCTCGTCGTAGAAGAGCAGGACCCGGTTCTTGAGGACGAACTTTTTCGTCTGGCCGGTAAAAAAGGAGTTATCGTAAAAATCAGCGGAAAGAATACCCAAACAGTTCCCGGCATAGGTGAACTGAATGTTGAAATAATAGAAAAGGCTATTAATAAATGGAGCGGCTGCCAACAGGACTTTAAAGCTTCATTGCAGCTACCGGAATTGCCTGTGCGTAAGCCTATACTATGTGCCGGCTGCCCTCACCGGGCATCTTTTTATGCTATTCGCAAAGCAGCCGGGAAGAAATCCAACACTGTTTTTACCGGTGATATAGGCTGTTATACCCTGGGAACGATGCCACCCTTGTCAGCAGTTGATACTTGTCTGTGTATGGGAGCTTCAATCACCCAGGCTCAAGGGATAGGAAGAGCCGAACCCGGTCGCAAGACCATAGCGGTGCTGGGAGATTCTACTTTTTATCATACTGGCATACCCGGTTTATTAAATGCGGTATATAATCAATATCCTCTTACATTGGTTATTTTAGATAACAGCACTACGGCCATGACAGGTTTTCAACCTCATCCCGGTATCGGACGCACTGCGATGGGAGAAGAGGTTCCGGCGATTGATATGGTTAAATTGATAGAAGGCTGCGGAGTTAAGCAGATTAGAACCGTAGATCCTATAGATCTTAAAACATCGATCCAAGCCGTAAAAGAAGCTATCGATTGTAATGGCCCTGCAGTTGTTATCATGAAGAAAGCCTGTATTAACTTGCCTGGAACTAAGGCAGCGCCGGTAATAATTAACAACGAGCTATGCCGTGATTGTGGCCTTTGTATTACCGAAATCGGTTGTCCTGCTTTGGTTATGGAAAAGGGAGAAAAACCGCAGGTTTTAGATAATTGTATGGGTTGTGGGCTTTGCTTAGAAGTATGCCCCTTTGAGGCTATCGAAGGAGGTAATTGCTGATGGATATAGTGATGTGTGGAGTAGGTGGGCAAGGTACAGTACTGGCTTCCCGAGTCCTTGGACAGGTGGCAATTAATTCTTCGTGGGAAGTAAGAACGTCGGAAATTATTGGGATGGCGCAGCGCGGTGGTTCAGTAGTCTCCCAAGTTAGAATAGGCAATAATTTAACAGGCCCATTAATCCCTGATGGCGCAGCGGATTTTCTAATTGGGTTTGAGCTGGCAGAGGCGATCCGTAACCTGAATAAACTTGCGCCTAAGGGCAAGGTGCTAATAAATACCCAAAAGGTAGTGCCACCTTCAGTATACTTAGGAACATCCTCATATGATGAGGACCTGTTAATTAAGTTTTTAAAGGATAATATTCCTGAAGTTGTTTTAATAGATGCCATGGAATTAGCGCGGCAGGCGGGTAATGTGAAAACAGTAAGTGCGGTTATGCTGGGGGCTTTTGCTGCCATGTGCACTGAACTTGATGCAGATATAATACTCAGGGAACTGGTTGCCAAGTTACCTGATCAGTTGAAAGATATTAACACCCGGGCATTTAATCTGGGAAAAGAATATGTGGAGGGATAGACGAGATGAGACAAGCTTTAAAATTAGTTGGTAAGGAATCCGATAACGTTCCGGTTAAGGAGATTCAATCAATTCATTTGAGGAAACTGATGGAACGGCTCCGTGAATATTCAGGCTTTTACCAGCAGAAATTCGAAAAGGCAGGAATTAGCTTTGATGATATTAAGACGGTGGATGATATAAGCCGTCTGCCTTTTACGGATAAAGAAGAGTTGAGACAAGGGGAAGCCATGGTTCTGCGGGCCGCTCCCCAGGAAGAGATTATACGTATTCATTCCACTTCGGGAACTACCGGGAAGCCGGTAGTTATTCCATATACTCAGCATGATGTTGATGACTGGGCAGAAATGATGCAGAGATGTTTCTCAATTGCCGGGATGACTCCTCTGGATCGAGTGCAAATTACTCCCGGTTATGGCCTATGGACAGCTGGAATTGGTTTTCAGAATGGGTGTGAACGCCTGGGAGCCATGGCGATACCCATGGGACCGGGTAATACGGAAAAACAATTATCTATGATGGTAGATTTACAGGCTACATTTTTAATCAGCACTGCATCTTACGGATTGTTGCTGGCTGAAGAGGTTAAAAAGAGAAATCTGCAAGATAATGTTAAACTTAGAAAAGGAATATTGGGTTCCGAACGCTGGGGTGAAAAGATGCGAACCCGCCTTGAGGATATTCTGGGCCTGGAGAGCTATGACATATATGGACTTACGGAAATATATGGCCCAGGTATTGGAATAGATTGTGATTATCATAACGGCATTCACTATTTCCCGGAATATTTGTATTTTGAAATTATAGATCCGATAACTCTAGAAGTCCTGCCGCCCGGGCAGATGGGTGAACTGGTTATTACTACCCTATGTAAGGAAGGTGCACCCCTGGTGCGTTATCGTACCCGGGATTTGACTCATATTATAAGCGAGCCATGTGAATGTGGACTTCCTTATCCCAAAATTGGGCGTATTCTGGGCCGTAGTGATGATACAGTAAAGATCAAGGCTATAAATGTGTATCCTGGACAGATAGAGGATGTAATCCGCATGACTCCGGGGTTATCCAGTGAGTACCAGATGATAATTGACCGTGAGGGCGGCAAAGACAGCGTACTTATTAGGGTGGAAGAAGACCCGGAACGACCTAATCCCAGGGCTGCCGGCGAGTTTAAGCATAACATTAAGGCAATTGTAAATATATTAGCTGATATTGAACTAGTACCTTACCAGGGGCTTCCCCGCAGTGAAAAGAAAACCAAAAGGGTATATGACCGGCGAAATCTGGAGTAGAGAAACATTACAAATTAATAATTATGCAAAACAAAAAAGCGCTTGCATTTCTTAAGAAAAACAAGTGCTTTTTATATTCATTAAGTTAATAGAATTTATGTAATAAACGCGCCGCTATTTCACAACACTCAAGAATAATCAGGCCAAGTAAAAACTCACTCCAAGAAGGCCGGGACCGGTGTGAACCCCCAGAGCCGGGCTAATATCCGAAAATATAATCTCTTTCAGATTCGGAAGGCTGCGTAGTTTCTCCAGCATCTCCTCGGCTTCCTTTTTAGCACCGCCATGCAAAACTGCCAGATAAGCAGGTTGGTCCTTAATATTCTCCTGGACTATTTGCACCAACTTTTCAATGGATTTACGTCTTCCTCGAGTTTTACAGTAGGTAAAATAAGTACCTTCACGATTAACGGATATTATAGGCTTAAGATGCAGAAATTCTCCCAGCATACCGGCCACTTGACCGATACGCCCTCCCCGTCGTAAATACTCCAGGGTTTCCAAAACATAATAGACATGAACTTGGTGTTGCATTTTATTAATGTTATCCACTACTCTATTAAAAGATAAGCCATTGGCTATATTCCTGGCTGCCTCGAGGACCATCCAGCCCAGACCAAATGATAATGTTTTCGAATCGATGACCTTGATAACCATATTATCAAAATCCCGGGCCACCATCTGAACTGCTTGATAAGTCCCGGAAAGACCACTGGATATGTGAACCGACAACAGGTGAGTAAACCCTTCGCTTTTTATTTTTTCCATAGCAGCTTTTACCTCTTGAACACATGGCATAGAAGTGGTGGGAATCTCTTCCGGCATTCTATCGTAAACATCACCAGGCTCAATATCCATCCGGTCAGAATACTCTTCCCCGGGATAAATTATTTTCAACGGTAATATACTGATTCCAAATTTATTAATTAATTCCTGGGGCAGGTCACAAGCACTGTCAGTTAGTACAGCTATTTTTTCTTTCAAATTAAACCCAACTCCCTAAAATATACTATATTTATTTTATCATACTCTAATTTACGAGATTTTTAAAATAAACACTAACAAAACTTAACAAAATCTAATGATAAATCAACCTAGACAGTGAGATAAATTGTTGAACGTTGCCGAATCAATTCGAAACAAATAATCGAAAATATCGTCAGTCCTTGACTTTTAAAGATAGCCCGGGTAAAATCTAAAAGTAAAGTAATTTTACTTTACAGGGGGTTGGAATAGTTGCTGGAAAAAATCAGTCATATGATAATGCTTAAAGATTTTTACGGGCCGTTATTGACCCCTAAACAGCAGGATATAATGAACTTGTATTATGAGAATGATTTGTCCTTGACAGAAATAGCTGATATCCGGAATGTTACCCGGCAGGCTGTTTATGATATTATTAAACGGGCAGCAAAGACCCTGGAGGAATATGAACAAAGGCTGGGCCTGGTTGAAAAATTCATGACTGCCCGACAGGATTTAAATGAGGTATATATCCTTTTAGATAATAAAAAGCCCGAAAGGGACTCTATTAGCAGAGCAATTCAAATATTAAAAAAGGTTATCGAACTAGTGTAGCAAAGGAGAGGTATCGTGGCATTTGAAGGTTTATCAGATAGACTGCAGGATATTTTTAAAAAGCTGCGCGGTAAAGGTAAGATATCGGAGGACGATGTAAAACTGGCTATGCGCGAGGTCCGCCTTGCTTTGCTGGAAGCTGATGTAAATTATAAGGTGGTTAAAGATTTTACCACTCGGGTTAAGGAGCGAGCGGTAGGTCAGGATGTTCTTCAGAGTTTAACACCTGGCCAGCAGATTATAAAAATAGTCTATGATGAGATGACTGACCTTATGGGTGGTTCCGAAAGTAAACTGGCATTATCCTCCAAACCGCCTACCATTATTATGGCAGTGGGTCTGCAGGGAGCAGGTAAAACTACCACTATGGCGAAGGTGGCCCGTAACTTTGTAAAACAGGGCAGAAGACCACTGTTGGTGGCCTGTGATGTTTACCGGCCGGCAGCCATAAAACAGTTGCAGGTGCTGGGTGAGCAGGTAGGAGTACCCGTTTTTTCCATGGGACAGGGTAATCCTGTAGATATAGCCCGTGGTTCTCTGGAATATGCCAATAGCAACAGCCGGGATATAGTAATAATTGATACTGCCGGTAGATTGCATATCAATGAAGAGTTGATGAATGAGTTAAAGAACATTAAATCATCTATTCAGCCACATGAGATACTGCTGGTGGTTGATGCCATGACCGGGCAAGATGCGGTGAATGTATCAGAATCATTTAATAATGAACTTGGCCTTACCGGAGTGGTCTTGACTAAACTTGATGGCGATTCACGCGGTGGAGCAGCGTTATCAGTAAAAGCAGTTACCGGGTGTCCTATCAAATATGTAGGTATGGGTGAAAAAATTGATGCCCTGGAGGTTTTCTATCCGGAGAGAATGGCATCCCGTATTCTGGGTATGGGTGATATTGTTAGTCTGGTGGAAAAAGCCCAGGCTAACTTTGATGAGAAAAAAGCCCGGGAAATGGAGAAAAAAATTCGGCAACAGGAATATAACCTGGAAGACTTTATGGAACAGATGCAACAGGTAAAGTCTATGGGACCTCTTCAGGATTTATTGGGGATGATTCCTGGAATGGGCAAGCATGTAAAAGAACTGAAGGGCGAGATTGATGAAAATGAGCTCGCAAAGGTGGAAGCCATAATTAAGTCAATGACAATTGAAGAAAGAAGAAATTCCACCATTTTAAACGGAAGCCGTAAGAAGAGGATTGCTCGGGGTAGTGGAACACGGGTCCAGGATGTAAACCGCCTGCTCAAACAATTTGAAGATTCCCGGAAATTGATGAAGCAGTTTGCGGATATGAGTGGGAAGAAAGGCAAGAAGGGTATGCCGCCCATGAAATTCCCCTTTTAAATGAAGGTTGATTAGTAGAAAATTATGAATTAATGCAGAGAAGTTAATGCCTTCTCATTGTTCCAAAGAAAGATGTTTATATATACAAAACTCATGCTTACAGGGCAAAGCGATCCATGAAAATTAGGTTAGTCTAGTATTAAAAAATATTCTGTGCCCACCTGTGTTGAATTTTTAAGATAATTTTCCGGACTTATTTAGGTCTGGTTGATTTAATAAAACGGGAAACTGATTTCCCACCAGAACCATATCAATTCAAAAAAATAAAGGAGGTGACTACGTGGCAACAAAGATTAGGCTTAAAAGGATGGGGGCAAAGAAAAACCCTTATTATAGAATGGTAGTAGCAGATTCCAGATCACCAAGAGACGGACGCTTTATAGAAGAAATTGGATCTTATGATCCTACCACCAATCCTGCTACCATTAAAATTGATGAAGAAAAGGCATTAAAATGGCTGAATTGTGGGGCACAACCTTCCGATACTGCCAAGTCTCTTTTGAAAAATCAGGGCATTATGGCGAAATTCGCTGATAGTCGTAAATAGTAAGTCCTGAGCAGGGGGTGAGAGATAATTGAAAGAACTTGTTGAATTTCTTGCAAAATCGCTGGTGGATAGTCCGAATGATGTTGAAGTAAAGGAAATTGATGGTGAAAGATCAATTATTCTAGAATTAAGAGTTGCACCTGATGATATGGGGAAGGTTATTGGTAAGCAGGGTAAGATAGCCAAGGCTATTCGAACCCTTACCAAAGCAGCAGCGGCTAAAGAAGGAAAACGAGTGGTAGTTGAAATATTAAGATAGGGCTAATATTAGCCCTATCAATTTTTTAGGGTTTGGATATTTTTCAATCAGGGGGTGAAGATATGGTCTCTCAGGAGCTGATTAGTATAGGCAAAATAAGTGGTACACATGGATACGCTGGTGTAGTCAAAGTTATACCTTTAACAGATTTCCCGGAGAGATTCAAAAACCTTAAAAAAATTAAGATTTATAAAGACGATATCGTAAAAGAGCTATCTATAGAGTATGTTAGACCCTATAAGAGTTCTCTTTTGTGTAAGTTCTTAGAAATAGACAATAAAGAAGAGGCACAGTTATATAATAATGCCCTGTTGAAGATCGAACCGGGTGATGTATATAAATTGCCAGCAGGTTATTATTATCATTTTCAGCTAATGGAAATGAATGTGTTCGATTCCCGGGTGGGGTTATTGGGAAAAATTGTGGAGATACTTGAGACGGGGGCCAATGATGTTTATGTTGTAGACTCCCCCAAATATGGAGAAATACTTATCCCGGCTATTAAAGAGGTTATTATTGATGTAAATGTAGACAAGAACGAAATGCAGGTTAAACTCTTGCCGGGACTGATAGATGCTTTGTGACAAAGCACCGGGCGGTGAGGCATATCCAGTTTGCTCCAGTCTCCGGCAGTGGAAACACCAACGGCTTGCCTCACGGGTGATGGGGCACCGCATAGATTCACATCCGTGTTCAACTATGCTCTCGCGACGTCCGTGTCGCTCGACCCCATCCCCCGCTCGGACTTCGCCGGGTGTTTCTCACAGCCTCCGCCAACGTCGCGGCACTGAATATACCTCACCGCCCTAACTGAATAAAACTAGTAAGTAATAAAAAAGGATGTTCAAATGGAGATTGATATTCTGACTCTTTTCCCGGAAATGTTCGTTTCTCCCTTTAATGAAAGTATAATTAAACGGGCCCGGGAAAGAGGTT
>JBDKUD010000344.1:0-10604 GCA_039679805.1 Syntrophomonas sp.
TGGAATGCATCACCCCGGGATGGAAAAGGCGTAGCTGGACCTATGGAACAAGCTATCATAGGTGCTCCGATTAAAGACCCTAATAACCCCGTTGAAGTAGTAAGAATAATCAGATCATTTGATCCGTGTTTTGGATGTGCAATTCATTTAATGACCCCCGATAAAAAAACCATTAGCCAGTTCACAATAAATTAGGGGGTGTAAAAGATGATTAAAGAAATGGGGGATAGACATTCCATATGGATCAGAATCTGCCATTGGGTTAATATGATTTCTATTACCCTGCTGATTCTGACCGGATTCTATATCCATGCACCTTTGTATTTCAAACTGTTCAGTAATATGAACAACGCCAGACTATTACATTTTGCTATGGCATATATACTATGTGGAGGCTTTGTGGCACGGGTTTACTATGCAATTGCCACTAAAGATTATAAAAATATTATTTTTGATGTGACGACCGATATTAAAAAACTGCCCAGTATGATAAAATACTATACGTTTTTAGCAAAAAAACATCCCTATTACGGAAAATACAATCCTGGTCAAAAAGGAATGTATACCGGTGTTTTAGTGATGATATTGGTACAGATTATAACTGGTTTTATTATGTATAAGCCCAATATGTTTATGGCCTGGGGAGGATACTTGGGCGGACTTATAGCTGTTAGAATAATTCACTATGCTGTAAACTGGATATTTATTATATGTATACTTGCACATGTCTACCTGGATATATCTGAAGGAATACCAATTCTAAAATCTATGGTTACAGGTAAAATACCGGCTGACTTTGACCATGGTGAACATGGCATATTTGACTCTTGAAGTATGCAGCTGATAAGGAGAAAATTTTGAAAGCTATTATTCCGGGCCCTTTAAGGATTCGAAAGAAGATAGTTTACATAATATCTATTCTCGGAACCAATGGAATTAGTATAATAGCATATAATAATGCCGATTTGAAGAACTTAAATGTTTAACTACTCTTATTATTATAATATTTATACATAAAGATTAGTATTTAAAAATAGCCAGTAAAAAACGGCTAAAATATTGTATATTATTGTAGTCACCGGGTGCAATAATATAATTTTCACAAAAGATAAAGGATCCTGACCACCGATGAAAACCGGTGGTCAGGATATAATACTGGCAGCGCCTAAAGGCGCATTGAAATTACGTCAACCGCTGCTTTAACGGGCTGCACTTTAGCGAGGCGTTTTATAATGGGCCTTAGCCTGTTAGGCGAGCGAACCCAAAAAGGGGTTGTGTAAAAACACAGCCCCTTTTCATTGCGATAAAAAAAAAGGCCGGTTTAAATAACCGGCTTAAATCAAAGGAGAATTTGTAAACTTTGGAGCAATAAATGTTTACATGTTATTGTAATCACTTTCACATACTATATTACAATAATTATTTTAAAAGTTAAAGTAAATTATTTTTTAAATGAACGGACACCTGGCACGGTAATAAATTTAAGGAATGCTTCCTTTAACCCAGTTAAGGATTCATTAGCGCGGCAAATAACTCGCATGTCCCAGTCAAGGTGAAGGTTGGTAACATTGATTTGTTTTAAAGATCCTTCACGAAGTTCCCTCTGAACTACTGGATAAGGAACTAGAGATACCCCTCTACTTCTCATTACAGCGAATTTAATTGCATCAAAATTAGTTATTTCCATAACAATATTAAAGTCTTTAAATGAGAAACCAGAGGTTTTTAGGTAACCATCAACAAAATGCCTTATACTGGATTGTTCTTCTCTGGCAATGAAAGGTTCCTTGGTTAGTTCTGAAATAGTAATTGAGTCAGTTTCTAACCACTTACCCTTTGGTGGAGCAATTAAGACCAATTTGTTGGTGTCAATTTTGTTAACTTCAAAATCATCTAGGTCAGTTAATTCTCCTTCTACTACACCAATATCCAATTGCCTTTCTCTAATTTTTTGCAAAATGTCAACTGTTGGACCTATGTCCAGCTTAAATCGAACATTTGGATACATTTCTTTAAAAGTCAGTATGGAACATGGTAATGAGTAATTACCTGCTGAGTTGCTTGCCCCAATATTGATAAATTCTTTCTCCTCGCCTGTAACTCGGGCAATTTCCCTTTCCAATTCTGAATAAAGAGCTAAAATCTTGTCTCCATATTCATAAAAAATATTCCCTGCTTCAGTCAAGGTAACACCGTTATTTCCCCTTTCACAAAGGGATGTATTAAATGTTTGTTCCAGAATTTTGATTTGGGAACTGATTGCAGGTTGGGTGAAATTTAAAATCTTGGCTGCTTTGGTAAAGCTCCTAGCCTGCGCAATCGTTCTAAATACTTGAAACTGTTCAATATTCATGTCTCTTTCCCCATTCCTATATAAATAACCTACAATTCGATATTATTTTATCAAATATATTAAGTTTCGCAAGTGCTAAACAAGATATAACCATTATTTAGGTCTAAAATTTTAAATTTTAGCAAGCTAAGAAGATTTTATAGCCATAAAAGGAAATATATACATGGTATAAAAGGCAGGATGCTACAAGAAAATGTCGAAATTTACTGTAGTTTACTTTTTTGCAAAATACCAAATAATTTTGAAAGGACTGATTGAATTTGAAAAAAGTAAAACACCAGATATTTAATATCACTATAACTATGTTGCTAGCCCTACTTACATTTGCTGTATTGCCTGTAAACGTAAGTAATGCTCAGCAAACGAGAGAAAGGGTTGTCCTGGCCAGTGGAACAAAATATGCAACCAATTTATACGTAATAAGAAGTGGAAAACCCGGACCAGTGGTTATGATCGTAGGTGGAGTACATGGTAATGAGACTGCCGGTTATAAGGCAGCCAATATTGTAAAAAACTATACTATTAAAGCAGGTACTTTATTGGTTGTGCCAGAGGCAAATAAACTTGCGGTAGAACAACATCGTAGGGCTGCCAGCGGAGGAGCAGATCTAAATCGCTCCTTCCCTAGCAAGACTATTTTAGCCAGGTCAATTTATTCAGTGGTCAAAAGATATCATGTAGATTGGTTAATGGATATGCACGAGGGATATGATTATAGCACTAATCCCTCTTCAAGCTCAGTTGGACAATCCCTAATTTATTATCCTGTCGGAAATACTAAAACAATTGGATTATCTATTTTATCCGGCGTAAATAGTCCAATTACTAGTAGTTATCGCAAATTCCATTTACTTTATATGCCTATTGGCGGGAGTTTGGCGCGCAGTTCTGGTCAATATCTAAGAGTACATAGTTTTATTTTTGAAACTTGTTCTAAGGAGAGCCTGTCTACTCGAGTAAATAATCAATTAAAAGCAACAAATATTCTGTTAACTAAGCTGAATATGAAATAATTACTACAGTATTCGAGTACTTCGAGTGTAATTTGAAATAATTTCTCTTTGAGATACTTCATTTCTTTGGTTCATATGTCCAGCAGTTGAACGACTGCTGGACAATGAATTTCTAACCGATCCTTCTATATTATGTCGATTTTCAGTGGAAGTATTTACCGGAGTATTTGTTGATTGAAGATCAGCAATTATGTCGCGATTTTGAATGCTTGAACCCGATCTCCGTGGCATCTCATGAATATTTTCCGAAGTATATTGGGTTGTTTTATAATGTCGCTTGGTACTTGCGGAGATTTTCCATACTTCACGGAAATCATTATTTTCGTCCCAGATAATACTATTGATTACCATATAGTAAATAATTTTCAATTCTTTGTTGTATTGTAAGTAGGTTTCAGTTGATGAAATGTTAGACCATAAGTGTTCAAAAATTGGTCTGAAAAAGTTTTGATTTCCCTGGTAGAAGGCTGACTGAGCCTCGTAATTATCTAAATAGTTTTCAGTTAGTTCCATATGGTGGGTTGCAACGATTTTGGCCAGACAAAGGATGGCCAAGGCTAACTGTGGCGAAACCAACCAGCTGCCTGGTGTTCGGTATTCGAATCCTCCATAATCTTTAACTCTAAAATCAGCTAATAATCCATATTTCTTTCTTCGTCGAGCGGCTGATATTGGGTTTTCTATAAGAAAGACAGGAATACCAACATAATTATCGAGGGCCTTTAATAAGCTATAATTCAGATCGATATTGCTAAAATGAATATGCCCTCCAATTGAATAATTCCCAGTTGGGTGACTTCCTGCTACCCATTTCACCTTGCGATATGGTGCCATTTTATTAGCTGTCTTAAGAGCATGCCTGATATTATCGATTAAAATGTGAGGAGACAGTTCCGGATTAGGTCTAATTTCTGCTACCGGCCGCTGCTGGCGGTTAGGAATCCTTAGGCTATCACACCCTACAATTCCGTCACGGGGAAAAAACTCAGAAGCAGCTACCATTTTTCCCGACTTTGAGTTAAATAACATGAATTCCGGATCAGCGCCTAATTTTACAGGTCTGAATTCTTGGGAAGGACTATGGTAATAGAGTGATTCTAGTTTGGATACCAATGAATTGAGGTCCTTTTTTCTAATAACTGGTGACGGATCAATATTTAATACTTTAAATTTTCGCTTTCCTGTAACGGCAACAGTTATCATGGCATAGTCAAGTCCAAGTAAATAAACAGCCTTTTTCCCGAGCTCTACTGCCTTTGGGCATTCACTTTCACGAATATATTTATCCGGGCTTTTGAAATCGCTGATAATTAGCTGTCTGACCGATATTACGGACATATCGAAAATCAGTATATCATAGCTTTTGATTATCGTTTCATAGTCTTTATTTTCGAAAACAATATTATTTAATTCAAGAATAGCAGCTACAATTTCTGGATTGCAACAATTTTTTATTGGTTGCGGCGGGTTCATCACTCTTTTTATTGTTGATTCTTTATCATAAAATTTAATGTGCAGAAAAGGAGTTCCTTCTATGCTGATTACACGGCTAAAAAAATCTTCATTGAACTTTTTTTGCAGTATGTCAATAAGCATTTCACCAGTGTGGTTGAGTTTATGAAAAAAATTTAGATTTATCATATATGTTCTTCCTTTATTTGTTTTTTGCCAGTAAGAAATAAGCAATAATCGTAAAAATATTGCAGGTGTTTATTTCGGATAGCATCCTCATCAAAACTGGCCGGCTTAGAATTTACTTCAATAATCCAAATTTTACCCGTAGAATCTATCCCTATATCAATAGATAAGACAGCTAAGGTTAAATTTAATTCTCTTTCCAGGCACTTGGGGACATATCTTAAGATTGTATGCATTTGGTCTTTGAAGATTTTCTCAATGCTGGGGGAATTACCAAATACGTAGGTCATAATTTGCTGGTATGATGCTGTTTGTCCACCATTGGGGATGTGTGTCAAAAAGGATTTGTTAGCTGCTACCCTAGCTCCAACCCCAACTAGCCGCCAGTTACCACGCCTGTCTTTTTGCACTAGGGTACGGAGGTCAAACACGTTATTATTAAGCCGGGCTAAATCGATACCTTGTTGTACCAGATAGTCTTGGGGATTTTCTATATATTGTTTTAGCTTATTGTATAAACCCTTACCGGTACTATTTCTAACCAAAAGCTTATGGTCATTGCCGACCAACTGATATTGAAAATTTCCATCGGCTTGTTTTATTAGTTTGATTATTCCCTTCCCAACACTGCTGTTTCTGGGTTTTAAAAATACTTCAGAATAATTACCTGTCAATACACTTAGATTCTTGGGGCTATATGGCTTAGTAATAGGTAAAAATTCAGAAATTACACTGTCAGAATTAAGTGCCTCATATACTTCCCACTTATTAAGAAAACGTGAATTGAACAGGTGGATATCCCGATGGTTAGCCAATTTCTTCAAGGTTAATTGGATGGTGGACATATCTTCGATTCTTCTATAACGTATGCGGTTATACACGATATTTGGTAAAGGAAGTACCTGATTAATCCATCGGAACTCATTTATTTCCCTTTTGCACAAGGTATATCCCTTAACAGTCGCACTTTTCCAGTCTATGTCGTGAGCATAAAATAAATACATTAGGATTCCCAGTCGGCTCGCCAACATAAACATTTCTTCAAATAACCGGGCTTCCTTGCTAACTGGCAAACCATGTCTGCGATCAAGCGGAACTGTTGTGAGGACACCGACCAGCGGCCCCAGCCGAATAGTAAAAGGTAAGTGATGAACTATTTGAAATCTTAACGAGTAATTATTAGGGAGCATTAGTTTTTTAGCCGCACTGTGGTTTAATATAATACAGTCACTTTGTAAGGGTCTTAACCGTGGTACACTTAATATGCTTGCAGTTGTTGATTTATTGCCAGCTAATACCACGACTTTTTCCGGCCAGGTTGAATTGACGACAGCATTGTCCATTATAATGCAAGGTTTGGCTTCATAATGTTTACGCATATATATCTCCTTAAAATGCACTGTTTTATTGCATAATATGATTAATGAGATTAGTAAGTGCTATATAGAGACAATCCAAAATTGGGTACAAAAAAAGCCGATATTAAGTCGGCTTTAAAATCATATTATTAATGTCTAGAAAAAGTTTATTTAATGCTATTTCATTGTTGAAGGAGATACGTTTTGTAAAGACTAGTGGAAAGTTTGTTTTAGCTTATACATTGAAACGGAAATGGACAATATCCCCGTCTTTCACCACATACTCTTTTCCTTCCAGACGGAATAGGCCTTTTTCCTTTACGGCTGACATATTCCCTAGTGTTGTGAGATCACTATAATCAACTACCTCTGCTCTGATAAACCCTCTTTCAATATCCGAGTGAATTTTACCAGCTGCCTTACGGGCAATTGTACCTGCTTCAATAGTCCAAGCTTTTACCTCGTCCTCTCCAACTGTAAAAAATGAAATCAGATTGAGCCGTTGGTACATACTACGGGCAATTTTGACTAAACCGGATTCTTCAATACCCATTTCCTGCAAAAATATTTGTTTTTCTTCCTTATCCAGTTCAGCTATTTCCCGTTCAATATTAACGGCGACCTCCGCTACAGGATATTGACAGGATTCAGCATAAGCCAGAATCTCGGAACGACCTTGGTAATCTTTTGTTACCAGATCATTCTCCCCAATATTAAGGCATAGCAATATTGGTTTGGTGGTGAGAAACTGGTAATTATTCATAATTAGAGTTTCCTCTTCAGTATCAACCTGAACTGAGGAGAGTGGAATTTCGTTACCCAGGGCATCTTTAAGTCTTTCCAGCAAAGATAATTCTTTTAGCATCTGATTTTTCTTCTTACTGGAATTAATTCTCTCAATTCTTTTTTCAACAAGATCTAAATCAGCTAGCAATAATTCGTATTTAATTGTTTCTATGTCATTGATGGGATCAATCTTATTATTAATCGAAGGAACGCTGTCCGATTCGAAGACCCGAACAACATGTAATAATGCATCAGCTTTTCGTACCGCCTCCAGAAATACAGCGGCACCTTTTTCTGCTCCAGGTACCAAACCTGGAATATCAACGATTTCCAACTGAGCATAAGTGGTTTTTTTAGGATGATACATATCTGACAAGTAATCAATCCGCGAGTCTGGTATTCTTGCCATACCTATATTACTCTTACCTTGGTTACCAATTTTTTCTTTGCTTCCGGTTAACAGCTCAAAAAGAGTTGTCTTACCTACCAATGGCATTCCGATAATTCCTAGCTGCATATTGTCAAATCCTTTCGATAGCATAGATATCATTATATCTACATAATAGACAAATTTCCACAAATAAGAAGTTTATTAATATTAGGATAATTATTTCAAACTAATTTCTGATAAGGCCAAAATAAAGAATGTACCGGTAACTGCCAGGCCAATCAGGAGTAGAATATAACCTCCAGTATCACTGAACTGAAATAACTTGCCGGCATTAGAGATATTAAAGAAAAACAACGCGACTCCTAGAACTAGTAACAGAACTATAAAGCGGGGAGCTCCTGAACCGGGGAAAAATACCCCCATATATATACCAAAGGCAAGCAGCATTATAATATTAAACTTTAATAGTAGGCGGTAGAAAAAATCATCCTGCAAACTTGTCCCTTTTACATCTTTATCAATCAGGTCCATGTTTACTGTTTCCACTGGTTTGTTAGTCTTTTCGGCTATAAGCTCAGCCAGATCTGCATTCTCTGGAGTAATACCGAAAAGGCCTTTTTCAGTCTTAAGATAAATAAAACCCTGGTGGGGATTAGTTGCATACATTCTGGCCAGTCCCAGGCCTTTTGCAGAATACAGGCCTATCATATATCCGGGCCAGCTTATTCCCAAGATGGAAAACATGTTGCTTTTTCCCTCCACCTTAATGATTTCAGTGATTTCATCCCATTTTATCTGGATTTTGCGAGTACCCCAGTTGATAACCATTCTGTTATCAAGTAATATGTAACGCAGGTTAGTTGCACCCAGCAAAAGGTAAGTATACAGTATAAGGAAAAGATAGGTTGGGATATATAATAAAAGTTTCAGTGCCCTATCGTTATTAGTAAGCGAAAAACCAATTCCCCAGATAATAAATCCAAAAATTAGAACCCCCATTGACAACCCGACTATAAATCCGTTGGATTTACTGGCCTCAAAATTCATCAAAATCTCCCCCATTGATTATTTGATTATCAATCAGAATAGTTATAGAATCCCTTACCGCTTTTTCGACCAATATACCCTCCTCTTACCATTGTTGACAACAATGGATGAGGTCTGTATTTAGGGTCTTTAAATTCATTATATAATGCCAGAACTTCAGAGTATAAAGTATCCAGACCAATAATATCTGCGAGTTCAAGTGGTCCCTGCGGCAATCCCGCACCCAGTTTCATTGCAGTGTCAATATCTTCTTTTGAAGCTATTCCTTCGGCATAAATAAAAATAGCCTCATTAAGATATGGAACCAGAAGACGGTTAACAAGAAAACCAGGACTGTCCTTTTTAACCACTACATGTTTTTTGTCAATATTAGTAACAAACGATTTTGCCTTGCAAATTATCTCATCAGTAGTCTCAATGCCCTTTACGAGCTCTACCAGTTTAACTGATGGTACTGGGTTAAAGAAATGCATACCTAGTACGCGCTCGGGATTTTTGGTAACTGAAGCAATTTCAGTTATAGAAAGTGATGAGGTATTCGTTGCTAACAGTGTATGCGGTGCACAAATGTTATCTAGTTCAGCAAAGATTTGCTTTTTTATAGCAATGTTTTCAACTACTGCTTCTACTACCAGATCCACGTCACTCAATTCAGCCAGGTCAGTGGTTCCTCTAATTCTTCCCATTATCTGTTGCTTTTGGGGAATTTCGATATTCCCCTTTTTTATCTCTTTATCCAGGTTGTTTTCAATAGTCTGTAAGCCAACATTAACAAGTCCCATTTGCAGGTCACGCAATATAACCGAGTAACCACCCTGAGACGCTACCTGAGCAATACCTGCCCCCATTTTGCCGGCTCCCAGTACCGCAATTTTTCTCACTTTATATTCTCTCCTCCTTTGGCATCTTCTAGAACATTTATCCTAGATTATTTATCTCCAAAACTTATACCCAATGCGCGGGCAGCTTGTACAATTTGACTGTCGGGATCTACCTTTTTAAGGTTTTCCACCGCCTCCTTAATTGGAACAGTTACAATATTCACACCTTTCAAGCTGACCATTGTACCAAACTTTTCTTCCATAAAGGCTTGTACTGCTCCGACTCCATAGCGAGTAGAAAGGATTCGATCATAAGGAATTGGAGAGCCGCCTCTTTGCAAATGTCCCAGCACTGTGACCCTGGTTTCAATACCAGTCAATTTTTCTATTTCTTCTCCTAGGTTGTTACCAATACCTCCTAATCTAACCGGGTCGTGACTAGAAGGAACAAATTTTTGTACCACCATTTCTCCCCCCCTGGGAGTGGCACCTTCTGCTATTACGATTATACTGAATTTTTTATCTTCATGGTAACGCTGTTGAATTTTATTATTAATATAATTAATATCAAAAGGAATCTCAGGTATCAATATAACATCGGCTCCTCCTGATACTCCAGCATATAAAGCAATCCATCCGGCATACCGGCCCATAACCTCCAATACCATTACCCGATGATGAGACTCAGCCGTGGTGTGCAGCCGATCCAACGCCTGTGAAGCAGTATCAACGGCAGTGTTAAATCCAAATGTAACATCAGTAGCTGATAAGTCATTATCAATGGTTTTAGGAACTCCTACTACTTTAACCCCTTTATTTGCAAAGAGGTCAGCTATATGCAGGCTTCCATCTCCACCAATAATAATAAGGCCGTCAATCCCCAGACTATTTAAATTATTGATAGCCCGGTCAGATTCATCACTGTATTCTTCAGGTCTGGTAACGTCTTTTATAAAATGAAAAGGATTATCGCGGTTAGTGGTACCTAGAATGGTCCCTCCAGTATGCCCTATTCCCGATACCCTTTTTATATCCAGATTGATAAAATTATTTTCTACTAATCCTTTAAAACCATCCAAGAAGCCGAAAACTTCAAGGCCAAAATCATTTATGGCTGTTTTGGTAATTCCGCGAATTACCGCGTTCAATCCGGGACAATCCCCTCCCCCTGTTAAGACCCCAATCCGTCTGATCTGA